>JBJKTB010000044.1:0-3751 GCA_046703345.1 Ignavibacteriaceae bacterium | reverse complement strand
GCAATTTTACCGGTTGTTCCGGCAAACGCAGATGCCGAGAAACCTAAGACTAAAGCTATAAGCAAGACTTGAACAAATTTCATTTTTAATCTCCTCTAATTGTATTGCACTGAGAAAACTTAGTTCTTCTTTCTTTTAGTCTGCTTACAGCGAAAAACTAAGCGAAAACCTTTGAATGCTATTAAAGATCTTATGAGGCGTATAAGAATAATCAAAGGCGAAGCCGAACTTATTAACGCCCAAACCCAGGGTCAGTCCGTATTCGTCCTGCTTGGTCACATAGCCGGCACGCACGGCGAATGTCTTCATGAATACGAACTCGCCGCCTATATTTAGAAACTCTGAATAAGAGCGCGGATGTACGGCGTCGATAGAAACTACAAACGAACTGTTCTCAGCCATGCTCGGTACAAAATCCATCAGGTCCATTGAAATGCCAAACCTGAACGTTAGAGGCAGCTGGAAGCTTTCGCGCTCATAAGCAATCTCTCTGGAGAAGTTTGTAATTGACATACCGAAGGCAAGGCTTTTAAGGCCGGTCTTGTATATGGTTCCGAAATCAAAAGCCAGTACGCTGAGAGAGTAATCCTTTACAGCAAACGATGTGTCGGTAGTTAAAACCGAATCAACTATAACCTGATTGTAGACCGGCACAAGACTGTTACCGAGATTCTGGTTTGCGTATTTTATCCGTCCGCCGACAGAGAATTCCTCAGACAGTTTCTTGCCGTAAACGAGCTGCAGGGCGAACGCGTAAGGCTCGGGATAGCCATTTAAATCTACAAAACCCTGATCGTTGCCGGCAACGCTTGTAAAATTGAACTGGCCGTAATTAACTCTTACAAAATGGAGGCCCACAACGCCGTAATCACCGTTAAAAGGCGCGAAAGCTATTGAACCGGAATAGTATTTAATATCGGCAAGCCATTTCATCTGGCTTACGCCGGCTTCAACTAGCGTGCTCATTCCCGCAATTGCTGCCGGATTATAAAACATTGAGCCGGCAACCCCGTCTACTGTTGTTACCGCTTCGCCCATTCCTGTGGCTCTGGCGTCGGTGCTAACGTCAAGGAAGCCGAAGCCGGTCTGAGCCAGTTTAACCTGTGCATTCGCCGTTGATGCGAAGACAAGCTGAAGTAAAAAAATGGACAGGATCGCAGGCAGAAGCCGCTTCTTGTCGAAGCGTATAGTATAATTTTTCATCATATGCGATACTAATTCTCCTTTCGGGTCTTTATTGCTGAGAGGGTAAAAAATATTGGTACTTCTATTAATGAAGTAAGTACGAAGTGAAATTTGGCGCGAAAATGATTTTTCGTCCCGGCCTCCGGTCTTAAAAACACCATGTATCTCTTTATAATGCTGTTAGTGCTTTCTGACAATCAAATGAAAACTTGTATATAAATAAATACGGAAAAGATCAACGCAACATTGAGAATCTGCAGATAAGTAACCCCGTTTAAATTCTCCACCATTTAACCGCAAAAAAGTAACTATAACCGTCCGAAATGTCAAGAGAAAATAATTTTCAAAATATTTCTTGACTTTGTGAAATTGATTTGAATTTAGAAATAATAAGCTAAAAGTCTTATACGGGGATTAACTTAAATAATGAAGAAAGGTCGGGAAAAATGCAATGAAGTGATACTGCAAAACATCATTAAATATTAAGAACTGACTCATACATAAAATTGTCAGGAGTTATTATTGCTGTTAAAGACTTTCTCGATAGCTTGTCTTAATTCAAAATCTTCAAAAGGTTTCATTAAATAGCCTGAATGTTTAAGCTTGTTGATTTTTTCCATCATGATCTCATCGGAATAGGCGGTAATGAAAATTACAGGGATATCGTAATTCTCAATCAGTTCTTTCGCAACATCCACTCCGCTTAATCTGCCTATCAGACGGATATCCATCAGCACAAGATCCGGAGCCGATTCGGGTATTATCTTCAAAGCCTCTTCACCGGAATCGCAAACACCGGATATACCGTAACCCATAGACGAAAGGCGTTCACGGATTTCCATCATTACAATTATTTCGTCCTCTACAATAAAGATGTTTTTACCCATCATTAATCCCGGTTAAAATGAATTTAATATTGCACTATAAATGTGCAGATGCCTGAGGCTTAGTGCCGTAAGTCTAATTATTAAATGATAAGAGGAAATTCTGCGGTAAATTTAGTCCCGCCGTCAATAGAAGAAGTGAAGCTTATTTTGCCATGAAGATATTCTTCAGTAAAAAGTTTCATGCTGTAAGTGCCCAAGCCTCTTCCAGTTCCTTTTGTGGAGAAAAATCTTCTGAACATCTGTTTCTGATCTTCCGGCAGAATATAGGCTGAATTATGTACGGAAAAGGAAACCTTGTCATCCTCTAAACGGGAACTTATTGTAACTTTACCCTTTACTTCAGTCGATTCCAGGGCATTGTTAAGCATGTTGCCGAGAACTCTTAAAATTAGGGATTCATCGCTTCTAAAGGAAACCTGCTGCGAGTTCTGGTCAATAATTATTTTTTTGCCTAATGCGGCCGGATGATTGCTGTAGAAAGCCGCGATATCCTCGATTATTTCACCCGAACTGCAGAGCTGCAGGTTAACTATAAGCTCATGATTTTCAGCCAGAGTTAAATCCCTCTGCGCCTGTATTTCATCCAGGAGCTTATCAACAAGTTTTGATGCGGTACGTGTTAGTTCAGCCTGTTCTTCGGGCGACGAGTCACTTAACAGATTAATAAAACTTTTTACTGCGCCTACTGTGTTTAACACGTCATGAAAGAATATTCTTTCCAGCGTTTCTTTTCTCTTTTCTCCGCTTATATCTTCAAACGTAAACACGGAAAAAATTTCGCCGTCAATTTCCAAAGGTTTGGCCCACACGCGTAAATCGAGTGTTTCGTTTGAGCCTTTTATGGGTATTCGGCATTCCTGTACTTCGTAGTTTCCGTTTAAGCTTGATGTTATGGCCTGCGCGGCTCCGCATGTCCGGCAGAATTCTGAAGAACCGCATCCTCCGACAGCGTAAAACGCGTTCCGGCAGTTCAAAGCCTCGCCGGTACGAAGCCCCAGCGTAACAGCATTTTCAGATTGAGATACAAACTTATCGAACGCTTCGTTTGAATAAACAATCTGACGGTTATTGTTCAAAACTACAAGACAGTTGTGAGTGAAGTTTAGCAGTTCAGTCTGAATGTTCTTATCGGAGAACAAATTTCGCTGCGCATCCAGTTCTTCTTGCGACGACCGGTCGGGCTGAAATAGGAATGACTGCAAACCGCTGTTATCCATCTTTGCTCTAAAATTGGAGGTAATGTATTTAATGCCGTAAAATTTATCTCTTTTACAGTTAAATTTCCACCTAATTTGTAAATATACTGATAGATGCACGCATTCTTCGGCCGGATGAAATTCTTAATAAATTTAGGAAGTCGTATCCTTTGAAGAAGCTTACAAGAACATTTGACAGATTAAATTAAGATTTCGCTGCGGAAGGCTGAGGTGTATTAAGAATACGGGATTATAATTATTCCAGCTGCTAGGATTTCTTTTCCGCTCTGAAGGAAGTAGCTTCGGAGCGGAAAAGATTAATTTATAACAGAACATATTTAGAAGCTAAAGTTCCGCAAACAGGGCAGTTCTCAGTCGGTTTTCCTATCTCGATGTTTCCGCAGACAGGACACAAGTAAAACTCTACTTTCTCAAGATCTTTTCCCTTTTCAGCGGCTTCCAGCGCCATCTTATAAAGCTTGG
>JBJKTB010000043.1:0-5957 GCA_046703345.1 Ignavibacteriaceae bacterium | reverse complement strand
ATGAGCTAATCGGTGCCGGTCTCAATAAAATCGATCTTCTAAAATTCGCTCTCGAAGGTGAGAAATTAACTTGCGGAGGTACTCCTCACGCGGATAACGTTTCCGCCTGCCTCTATGGAGGATTTATTATTGTAAGAAGTATTGACCCTATTGATGTAGTAAATATAAATACGCCGGAAAACCTTCACTGCACCATAGTTCATCCTCATATCGAGATCAATACTGCGGATACAAGGAAGATATTAAGAAAACAAATCCAGCTTTCCGACGCGGTAAAACAGTGGGGAAACGTTGCGGGACTTGTGGCCGGACTGACCAGCGGCGATTACGGCCTGATCGGCAGATCGCTTCAAGATGTAATCATTGAACCGATCAGATCGATCTTGATTCCCGGATTCGACGAGATGAAAGAAGCTGCGATAGAAGCCGGAGCGCTCGGCTGCGGTATCTCGGGCTCCGGACCTTCGGTATTCGCGTTCAGTACGTCTCGAAAGATTGCGGAAAAATCGGGAGAAGCGATGAAAGATTCTCTTTCAACATACGGAATTGACGGAGATATCTATATCTCAAAGATCAATAAAGACGGTCCAAAAGTAATTTGAGGGTTCTGAATTTTCATTATGCGAATACATTAAACGAAATCTTCTTCAACAAGGTTAATTATAAATCAAGACGATGAAATTTTACAGCACAAAAAATAAAAACATCTCGGCAGGCTTTGCCGAAGCCGTGTTAAAGGGCATGCCCGACGACGGCGGATTGTATATGCCGGATGAACTGCCTTTATTAAATAAAGATTTTTTTAGCCGCATCGGAAGCCTGAGTTTAAGCGAGATAGCTTATGAAGTTGCGGTACAGCTTTTAAGATCCGAATTACCCGAGAAGCAAATCGAAAAAATAATTTCTAATGCCATTACCTTCGACGCTCCAATCGTTCCGCTCGGCGGCGGTAAGTATGTGCTGGAATTATTTCACGGCCCCACTCTGGCATTTAAAGATTTCGGTGCCAGGTTCATGGCCGGCACGATGTCGTATCTTAATAGGAATTCGAATCAGAGTACGGTTATACTTGTAGCAACATCGGGAGATACCGGCAGCGCTGTAGCGAACGGATTCTACAACGTTGAAGGGATAAAAGTCGTACTCCTCTACCCGAGCGCTAAAGTAAGCCGAATACAGGAACAGCAGCTCACCACTCTCGGCGGAAATATTTCGGCGCTGGAAGTAAAGGGTACTTTTGACGATTGCCAGAGACTGGTTAAGACCGCATTTATGGATAAAGAGTTGAACGGCAGATTAAAACTGTCTTCGGCTAATTCAATAAATATAGCCCGGCTCATTCCGCAGTCGTTTTATTATTTCAACGCATACGCTCGCCTTGACGATAGGACTCAGCCTTTAGTATTTTCCGTGCCGAGCGGAAACTTCGGAAATTTAACGGCAGGACTGTTCGCTAAGAAAATGGGACTGCCTGTCGATAAGTTCATAGCCGCAACAAACGCAAACGACGTCTTTACCAAATTCATTGAATCGGGAATATTTACGGCAAAGCCCTCGGTTAAAACTCTATCCAACGCAATGGATGTTGGCAATCCGAGTAACTTCGCCAGAATACAGGCGCTGTACGGCAACAGTATTGACAAAATAAAGAACGACATTATTTCGTACAGCTTTTCCGACCGCGATACGATAGAAGGGATAAAAGAACTTTATTCGGAAAGCGGCTACGTTACGGATCCTCACGGATCGGTCGGCTATCTGGCTTTAAAAAAATATCAAACTGAAAACCAGAAAGACAAAATAAGCGGAATCTTCCTTGAGACCGCTCATCCCGCAAAGTTCGGCGATATTGTTACGGAAGCTCTTCAAATTGAGGTTGAAATCCCTCGGCGTCTCGCCGAGTGTATGACTAAAAATAAACAGGCAGTTCTAATCTCAGATTCTTATAATGATCTGAAGGAATTTCTTTCGTATAATCTTTAGCCGAAAACAATTTTTAAGAATTAAATAAGGAAGTGAAATGGCCGGACAAAATAAAATAGCGATCTTAGGGGGAGGAAACATCGGGCTTGCGATTGCCAAAGGATTAATTAATTCAAATTTATATCCTGCAGAAAATATTCATATCACGAAAAGAAAACCGGCCTCCATTGAGGCATTGAAATCTAAAGGATTTAAAATATCATCCAGTAACAAAGCTGCGGTCGCGGAATCGGAAATTATAATTGTCGCCGTTCAGCCGCAGCAGCTAGACGGCATACTGCAGGAAATTAGCGGAATCATCGATGAGAAAAAGCATCTTATCATATCGGTTGTTTCTGGTGCCGGAATAAAAGCTATCAAAGAGCTGATCGGGAAAGACGTTGAGGTTATTAGAGCAATGCCGAACACAGCCATAGCAATCCAGGAATCGATGACTTGTTTATCTGCCGATACAAAGACAAACGGAGCCTTGAAAGTAGCTGAGAAAATATTTGATTCGGTAGGCAAAACATTAATAATAGATGAAGAACTGATGGTTCCTGCCACCGCCCTTTGCGCATGCGGTATTGCGTTCTTCTTAAGGGCAGTCAGGGCTGCTTCTCAGGGAGGTATAGAAATAGGCTTCCATTCGGAAGAGGCTTTGCTGATGGCTGCGCAGACTGCAAAGGGAGCGGCGGCTCTGCTCATCAGCGGAGAAAGCCATCCTGAAAATGAGGTGGATAAAGTAACTACTCCAAGAGGATGCACTATCTCCGGTCTAAATCAGATGGAGCACAACGGATTCAGCTCGGCGATGATAAAAGGCATTGTAACTTCTGCAGAGAAAGCAGCCAAGCTGTATAAAGTAGAGGACTGAAACAATTTTAAAACGATGAATGCAGAATGATTAGTCTCTGAAAATGATTTAAGTCATATGAGAAAAAAATAATCTGATAAAAAAATATTATCCACTTGACATCTTGTCTCTTATGGATTATCTTTGCCAAAGTTAAATATGAACGAACAATATAAAAATATTAACAACGAATTAAAGCTAACGGCAATGTGTTGCTGCCGAATGATGATGTGTATGTCATCTCGGGAGGACGCAGCCTAATATCATTAAATAATAATAGATTTTAAGACTGAACCCTTCCGAAAGAATTCGAGAAGGGTTTTTTATTTTACGCGAATATGACATAAAAGAATATTAAAATACTCAAGACTCTTATCGAGAAAGGTTGAGGGATCAGGCCCGATGAAACCTTAGCAACCGCCCCGCAAAACGGGGGACATGGTGCTACCTCCTGCCCTGCCGGGTAACCGGTTTAATGGGAAAGATGAGAGAAGAAGTTTTTGCAAACCTCTTCGATTAATCTTTTTCGAAGAGGTTTTTTTTTTGAGTATAAGCAGATAAGAATTTAATTCAAATAACAAATCATATAAACGAAAGGCAACTAAAATGAGTACAGACGCAAAAAAAAGGAACTATCGATTCGAAACCCTGCAGCTTCATGCGGGTCAGCAGCCGGACCCGACCACCGGAGCCAGAGCCGTTCCTATATATCAAACTACTTCCTACAATTTTAACGATGCACAGCATGCAGCGGATCTTTTTGCGCTGCAGAAGTTCGGAAACATTTACACAAGAATAATGAATCCGACAACGGATGTCTTCGAACAAAGAATAGCTGCACTCGAAGGGGGCGCGGCCGCTCTTGCAACCGCATCCGGCCAGTCGGCTCAGTTCCTGACGGTAACCAACCTTGCGCAGGCCGGCGAAAATATCGTATCAACCAGTCTTCTTTACGGCGGCACGTACAATCAGTTTAAAGTTACTCTCCCGCGTCTCGGAATTGATGTTAAATTTGTTGAAGGAGACAGCCCGGATGAATTTGAAAAATTGATCGATAAAAAGACAAAAGCGCTTTATATAGAATCGATCGGTAATCCGAGACTAAATGTACCGGACATCGAAGCTATTGCGGCTGTAGCACACAAGCACGGCATTCCTTTAATAGTAGATAATACATTCGGCGCAGCTGGATATTTGGTAAGACCTATTGATCACGGAGCCGATATAATAGTCGCTTCGGCTACAAAATGGATCGGCGGCCACGGTACTTCGATCGGCGGCGTAATAGTTGACTCCGGCAACTTCGATTGGGGAAACGGCAACTTCCCTATCTTCACAGAACCGTCTCCCGGTTATCACGGATTGAACTTCAACCAGGTTTTCGGAAAGGGTTCGCAGTTCGGGAATATCGCGTTCATAATAAGAGCAAGAGTTGAAGGACTGCGTGATATCGGCCCGGCACTAAGCCCTTTTAATGCCTTTCTTCTGTTACAGGGTTTAGAAACTTTATCACTAAGAGTTGAAAGGCACGCACAGAACGGTCTTGCGTTAGCCAGATGGCTGGAGAAGAATCCGAACATCGATTGGGTGTGGTACCCTGGCTTGGAGAGCCATCCTTATCATCAGGTGGCGAAAAAATATATAAGATCCGGACTTTTCGGCTCAATGCTTTCCTTCGGAATAAAGGGCGGAATAGAAGCAGGCAAAAAATTTGTAAACAGCGTTAAGCTCGCCAGTCTTCTTGCAAATGTGGGAGACGCCAAAACTCTTGTAATACATCCGGCATCAACTACTCATCAGCAGCTTTCCGACAAAGAGCAGAAAGAAGCAGGCGTACTTCCGGAACAGATAAGAGTATCAGTCGGTTTGGAGCATATCGATGACATCATCGAAGATTTCGATGAAGCAATAAAACTTGCAGTAAAATAAAAAACAATATGAAGACTTCTCTTCCCTATTTAGGCGAAGAGAAGATCTTCTTTATAAAATTTAATAGAATAATGTAAAGAGGAAACAAATGACGCAATCAGATTTGGGAAAAACTCTGCTGGAAACCATTAACACAATCCGCACAGATCCTGAAAAGGCAAAAGTTCAGTTTAAAGCGGATACCGAATTAATTGAAGGAGTGAAGTGCAAATCAAGGATCAGGCAATTTTCATTTGAAGTAGATGAGCCTGGTTTGCTCGGCGGAACAGATACGGCATCAAATCCGGTCGAGCTGATCTTAGCGGCGCTCGGTACATGCCAGGAAATAATGTACAGTGCTTACGCGTCGGTAAGCGGCATTCCGATCGATTCGATAAGCGTAAAAGTGAGAGGCGATATAAATCTAAACGGGTTATTCGGATTGGATGAAAAAGCCGATCCGGGATTTAATAAAATTTACTATGAGACTAAAATTCACAGCGGCGCGGATACTGAAGTAATTAATAAACTGGTTGAGAATGTAGAAAAGCACTGCCCTGTTTTGGATATTCTGACGCGTCCTATTTCAGTGGTAGGTAAAGTCAGCGTGATTAAATCTGCGGAAGATAAAGCAGCATAAATTCATTAATAATTAATAAGAAATATAAATGAGCATAATCTTGAAAGATCCGATTCAAATAAATGCGGAAACAAAATTTAATTTGTTCTTTGACGTGAACAAACCGCTGATTCTGGATTCCGGTAAAAAACTGGAAGAAGTATCAGTTGCGTATCAAACATACGGGAAGCTTAACGATGAAGGCACTAATGCTGTGCTGATTTGCCATGCTCTAACCGGCAATGCTCACGCCGCTGGCGTAATCACCCAGACGGAAATTGATAGCTCCCGCGAGCATGAGTTCCTTTATAAATATAACAAAATGTTTCTCGGAAAGATGGGATGGTGGGACAGTTTAATTGGGCCGGGCAAAGCGTTTGATACAGATAAATATTTTGTGGTCTGTTCAAACTTTCTTGGCAGCTGCTACGGAACTACTGGTCCGGCAAGTATCAGCAATCAGACTAGGAAAACATATAGTTCTGATTTTCCTGAATACACAGTAAGAGATATGGTAAAGGTTCAGTATGAGTTACTTAAAAAGCTTGGAGTAAACAGGATTGAGACTGTGGCCGGTGGATCACTAGGCGGTATGCAGGTTCTTGAATGGGC
>JBJKTB010000042.1:0-4680 GCA_046703345.1 Ignavibacteriaceae bacterium | reverse complement strand
CATACAAAAACCGCGTTAAGACTTCATTATAGGCCGGCACCTGTAGAGAGGGGCTTGCTATAATTAATTACAATACCGGCCGGACCGAGATTTACAGAAATGATCCGGTATGGCGCAGAAGCTTATCAGACAATTCAGTCACTTCTATATACCGTGACAATACCGGGCTTACATGGATAGGAACAGACGCAAACGGCATAAATAAAATAGATCTTAACGAAAGGAAATTCTCTCATTTTAATGTTGACAGGCAAAATCCGAATTCTTTAAATCTAAATTTTGTGTGGGCAATCTGCCGGGATATTAACGGCATCATCTGGTTAGGGACTAACGGCGGTTTGATAAAATTCGATGAGAAAACCGGCGGGCATAAATTTTATACAAACCAAAAATTCAATCGCAATAGTCTGAGCGACAATAAAGTGATAAGTATCTACGAAGATCCTGATTTGCCGGGACGGCTTTTATGGATCGGTACCTGGAGCGGGGGGCTTAATCTATTTGATATTAAGAAAGGCAAATTCGAACATTATTATCATGACGACAAAGACAGCAGCAGTATTAGTTCCGGCTTAATAAAAATGGTACGAAAAGACAAGTTTGACAAAACCGGGAATACTTACTGGATAGCAACCGGAGGCGGGGGACTGAACAAATTTAATGTCAGATCGAAGAAGTTCGTGCATTACGTACATAATCAAAACGATCCGGCGAGTATTAGTCATGATTTCCTTTGGTTTGCCGAGCAGGATAAAGACGGATTTCTCTGGTGCGGTACAAAAGGCGGATTGAACAAGTTCGATCCATCAACCGGGAAATTTAAAGTCTACAGAGAAATCCCTGAGGATGATCTTAGCATAAGCAATAATTTTGTAATGTCTATGCTCATAGATAAGTCCGGCCGTTATTGGTTCGGAACTTTCGGGGGCGGAGTAAACCTGTTTAACCAAAAGAAAGGAACCTTCACGCGCCTTAGTAAAAACGACGGGCTTGCCAACGACGTAGTTTACGGTATGCTTGAAGATTCACGCGGCAATTTATGGGTTAGTACAAATAAAGGTTTGTCGCACATGATTATGAATCCGGAGTATGAGAATTATGAAGAGCTCACGATGTTCCCAAAAACAACTATTGAAGGGATCGGCCCGGTAATCTTTAGAAATTACACAATTAAAGACGGCCTGCAGAGCAATGAGTTCAACGCGGGAGCGTATTTCAAAGGCAGTAACGGCAGAATGTTCTTCGGGGGAATAAACGGATTCAACGCTTTTTATCCGGAGAGATTGAAACTCAATACGCACATACCCGAGGTAATGTTCACCAAGTTTAAGAAATTCGACACTGAGTACACGGCAGACACATCAATAACTTTTCTTAAGATTCTTAATTTAAGTTACGAAGACCATGTAATCTCGTTTGAGGCGGCCGCGCTTGACTACATGTCGCCTGAAGAAAACAACTACGCTTATAAACTGGAAGGATTCAACTATAACTGGATTAAACTAGGGACAAAGAGAGATATAACATTCACAAATCTAGACCCTGGTTCTTATACGCTAAGAATTATAGCGGCAAACAACGACGGCATCTGGAATAAAAAAGGGGCATCACTAGCAATTGTAATTATGCCGCCTTACTGGAGGACGTGGTGGTTCAGAGTACTGATTATTTTATTTCTCGTCTCGGGTTCATTATTGTTTTACTCACTGCGCACGAAGTACATAACGCGGTGGAACCGTCAGCTTCAGGAGAAAAACGAACAGCTTAATAAAGAGATATATGAAAAAAACAAGATTCAGCACGCATTACAAGAGAGCGAGAAAAGGTTCAGAGCGCTGTTTGAGAATTCATCGCTAGGTATATATATATCCGACTCATCGGGAAGGATAAAGCTGATGAATCCGGCGTTGTACAGACTGCTGGGAATAGGCGAGAAAGAGGATGTCAGCATGATAAATCTCCACGGGGATTTCCTAACCGATCCGGACGAAGTAAAGCGGTTTGAAAAGTACATAAAAGAAAACGGCGCGGTGATAGGATTTGAGACATCACTTAAAAGGGTGAACGGAGAGGTAATTTACATACGTGAAAATGCATTGACCGTTAGAGACGGAAGGGGAGATGATCTTATAGAGGGATCGCTGGAAAATATAACCGAGAAAAGAAGAGCGGAGAACGCTCTGCTTGAGGCGAAAGAAAGGGCCGAAAAGTCGGATATGCTTAAATCCGAGTTTTTAGCGCAGATGTCTCATGAGATTCGGACTCCCATCAATACAATACTCAGCTTTTCCAATTTTATCAGAGATGAGCTGGAAGATCGAGTGGATGAAGACCTGCGTTACGGATTCAGAGGAATGGAGAACGCCGGAATGAGGATAATAAGGACAATAGAAATGATTCTTAATATGTCCGAGATACAGACAGGATCATTTGAGTACCGCGAAAGTTTAGTAGATCTTTACTCAGATATTTTCTCGGGTCTGGTTGATGAGTACTCAATTTTGGCTAAAAATAAGGGACTAGAGTTTTCCTTTGCAATGGATTCGCCTAAATGTCTGGTTACAGGCGATAAGTATACTTTGAATCAGGTATTCGCCAACCTGCTGGACAATGCGGTTAAGTATACGAAGCGCGGAGGCATTGAGGTAACGTGCCGTTCTGCAGCGGGCGACGGGGTAACCGTAATTATATCCGACACAGGCATCGGTATTTCCAAAGAGTATCTTCCGTATATATTCGATCCTTTTACTCAGGAAGACAGGGGGTATACAAGACGCTACGAGGGAAACGGGCTGGGCCTTGCCCTGGTAAAGAAGTACTGCGAGTACAACAACGCCGAAATCAGCATTCAAAGCGAGAAGGGAACGGGAACAACCTTTATAATCAAGTTTGCCGCTGCGGGTATAAAGAGCCCGGCCGATTAGGATAGCTGATTATAAAAGCTTTTATTGTTATTAAATATCGATCATTTATTTTATCATAAATTTGAGGGCAGACTTTATTTTTATGAAAGCTATAGTTAAATTCGCGAAAGCTACTGTAATTCATAAACTTGTCTTTGTGTATTTGGGTATGAAAATTTGATAGAATAATTTTAACCCGGATTTGGGGGGATATAAAATCAAAGCATTCAACAGGGATAACTCAAAAACCTCAGCTATTACTTTCGAGTCGATATTGAAAATCAAACCGGCAAGCTTAAACCAGTGTTTTGTCCTTTTGTATAAAGTCAATCAAAAATTTATTAATTATTCTCTTGTTGAGTTTTATTATGACAATAAATAATTTTGTTGAAATAAAACGTTTTAATTGCGGATTTACCAACGGTTTTTTGAAGCTGCCCTGCAGATAATACGGCATAACAAATCTCGAGATTCTCAATAAGGCAGAGTTTTCTATTCGGACTGTTAACGCGCAGCAATTATCTGTGAAGATTTAAATAGGACGCATGACCTTTTAAACTTGATAAGGAGCGGGAAAGCAGAATATCTTCGTGTAAAGAACCCGTCAGCAAATTGTAATTATGATTTCAAATAAAAAATACTGATACAGTAATAACCATTGAAGAAACAAGGACGGCGAGTCGGATATAATGAGCGGAACTGAAGTCAGTGTAGAAGACGGCTTTTTAGTCTTAAACAAAGACAGAATTATTCTTTACGCCGATGATAATGTATGCAGCTAATTCGGGAATGATGAAAAAACGCTGATAGGAGCGAATATTTTTGAAAAATATCCCGAAAAAATAGTGCCTGAGTTCGAAAAAGCAGTAGAGCAAGCAATTGAAGAAAACATGGCAGTAACTCTGGAGGCTTTCTTTCCTTATTTCAAATCATGGCTTGCAATTAATGTATATCCCAGTGCCGGTACAATTTCGGTTTATTTCATGGACATATCCGGGCGAAAAAAAACAGAGCAGGCGTTAAGGCAAAGTGAGGAGCATTTCAGAGCCGCGCTAAGAAACTCTTACATGATTGTATTCAGGCTTAACGCAGAATTCGAATATACATGGTTATACATGCCAGTTTCAAAACTAGGAATAAATGATGTGATAGGGAAAAGAGATGAAGATTTGTTCAGTCCCGATGTAGCATCGAAATTGCAGACTCTTAAGACTAAAGCTGTGAAAACGGGAAAGAGTGTAAGCGGTGAAATAAAGATAAAGCAAAAAGAGGAAACATATTTTTATCAGGTAGTTTATGAACCTGTGTTTGATGACGGAGACAAAGTATCGGGTCTTACCGGATCTTCGCTGGATATAACAGAAAGGAAATATGCTGAAGAAAGGCTTAAGGAGAGCGAGGAGCGCTACCGCAGTATTTTTGAAGCCAACTCGGTACCTATGATGATAGTTGATCCCGAAATGCTTTTAATAAGAAACGTTAACAAAGCCGCCTGCAGTTATTACGGGATTGAGAAGAAGGAATTTATAGATAAGAAAATTGAAAATATCTCACTTACTCCAGCACCCAGGCTATCAAAGAATATTGAGGATATAATTGATACGGGAGCGAAATATTTTACCGGCAGACACCGTTTAAGCAGCGGAGAAATCAGAGAAGTCGAAGGCTATTTCAGCCCTATTAGATACTGCGGCAAAGACATGGTTATATGCGTTATTCACGATATCAGCGAACGAAGGAAAGCCGAGACTGAACTGAGGGACTATAAGAACCACCT
>JBJKTB010000041.1:0-4671 GCA_046703345.1 Ignavibacteriaceae bacterium | reverse complement strand
ATCGATAAATACACAGACGTGGAGAAATATATCTGATGGAAGAAAAATTCAAAAAAGAAATAAAAGGGCTGAAGATCGATCCGGCCATCTTCACTTTCAATTTCGGATGCAGGTGCGGCGGCGAGTGCTGTTATTACGGTGTATACACCGACTTAAAAGAGCACGAACTAATTATGAGCATTAAGGATAAGGTAATACCGCTGATGGATGAGAGCCAGACTACGGATATTTCGAAATGGTTCGAACCGCCGGAAGAAGATTCCGATTTCGATTCCGGAGTAGCGGTTGGAACCGAGCTTTTCAACAATAAATGCGCATTCCTTGATAAGGACGGACTCTGCACTCTTCAGAAACTGGCAAACAACGAGGGGGCGCACAAATGGAAATACAAACCGCTGTACTGTGTTTTATTCCCGCTTACTGTTTATGAAGGAGCTCTAACTATAGATTATGAGCACATAGATCGTTTAAAAACCTGCAACAAAACGCCATCGGGCCAGCTTTCGATTTACGAGGCCTGCACCGAAGAGTTAAAGCACCTATTCGGTGAAGACGGTTTTGCAGAGTTAGAAAAATACAGAAAAGAATATCTTGATTCGGAAAGTTCAAAAGAGGTAGCATGAAATTAGAGGGAAAACGCGCGTTAGTAACCGGCGGAACTAGAGGAATTGGCCGCGCGATAGTGCAGGAACTCGCTGCTCAGGGATGCGACGTAGTATTTACTTACCACAGCTCCTCGGAAGCTGCCGAATCACTTCAAGCCGAAGGCATTAAAACAGGCAAAAAAATAATAGGGATAAAAGCCGACGCCTCAATCTTTTCCGAAGCCGAAAAAACGATAAATTTTGCTTTGGAAAATATTGGCGGTTTAGATATTTTAGTAAATAATGCGGGAATTACTAAGGACAATCTGCTTCTCAGGATGAGCGAGGAAGATTTCGATAAGGTAATATCCGCAAATCTTAAAGGAGTTTTCAACTACACAAAGGCCGCGGTGAAGCCCATGATGGGGCAGCGATACGGCCGGATAGTTAATATTACTTCCGTAGTGGCTCTGATCGGCAATCCCGGGCAGGCCAATTACGTTGCCTCGAAAGCCGGTATAATCGGCTTTACAAAATCGGTAGCGAAAGAACTTGCTTCGAGGAACATTACGGTAAACGCGGTTGCACCAGGTTTCATATCAACAGATATGACGGGATCGCTGAACGACAAACAAAAGGAAGCAATTCTGACCCAGGTGCCGTTAAAAAGAATCGGCAGTCCGGAAGATATAGCTGGTGCAGTATCATTCCTTGTTTCGCCTCAGGCGGATTATATAACCGGCCAGGTGTTATCCGTAGACGGCGGAATGGCGATGTAGACTTTAATTTTAATTCAACGATAACTTTTATCATAAACAACAAAAAATAATAGGAGACAGCAAATGGACGTTGAGGCTAAAGTAAAAGAGATAATTATAGACAAATTGGGTGTTGAGGAATCACAGATTACACCGGAGGCATCTTTTACTAACGATTTGGGCGCAGACTCACTCGATATAGTTGAACTTGTTATGGGCTTTGAGAGCGCTTTTCAGGTTTCTATTCCTGATGAAGATGCAGAGAAGATAGGAACAGTAGGGGACGCAATTAAATACCTTAAGGAAAAATTAGGTTAATAAAATCCAAGTCGAGAAAATGATTTTTCTCGACTTATTATTTCCTTTATTAAATCCTCTTCCCTCAGAATTATTTTTCCTTTTTGAAAATAAATATTTCAGGAGTATAAATGAATAAAAGGAGAGTAGTTGTTACCGGTATGGGAGCAATTACTCCTATCGGTATAGGAACTAAGGAGTATTGGGACGCTATACTTGCGTGCGAAAACGGCGTTTCGCTTATTACAAAGTTTGACGCTTCGAAGTTTGAAACACAGTTTGCAGCGGAAGTAAAAAATTTTGATCCCGAGAATTATATCGATAAGAAATCCGTGAAAAGGATGGATCCTTTTACTCAATATGCTATGGCAACCGCAGAAATGGCGGTAGCAGATTCCGGATTGAACTTAGAAGATGTGAATAGAGAAAGATTCGGTGTGATATACGGAAGCGGTATAGGGGGAATGGTAACCAATCAGCAGCAACATTTCAATTTCTTCGAATCGCAGAATCCGAGAAGCATCAGTCCTTTTTTTGTAACCATGATGATATCGGATATGGCGGCCGGCCAGATATCAATAAGGTTTGGAATAAAAGGACCTAATTACGCCACAACATCCGCATGCGCAACTTCATCTCACGCAATAGCCGATGCATTTATCCTTATTCAGCGGGGCAGCGCCGATCTGATGCTCTGCGGCGGGTCGGAAGCAGCAATTACCGAAATGTCGATCGGCGGCTTTAACGCTATGAAAGCCTTGTCAAGGTGGAACGACAGGTACAAGGAAGCGTCGCGCCCGTTTGACAAAGACCGCAACGGATTCGTTATGGGAGAAGGCGCGGGTACTTTACTTTTAGAAGAATATGAACACGCCGTAAACCGCGGCGCTAGGATTTACGCAGAAATAGCCGGAGTCGGATTAACCGGAGACGCGTATCATATTACCGCACCCGCCCCCGGAGGCGAGGGCGCGGTAAGATCAATGCGTGAAGCGATAAAAGACGCTGAGGTTTCACATCTTGATGTTGATTATATAAACGCTCACGGTACTTCAACTCCGTATAACGATGTAAATGAGACGTCCGCGATTAAAACTGTATTCGGCGAACACGCTTACAACCTCGCGGTGAGCTCAACTAAATCAATGACAGGCCATCTTCTAGGCGCTGCGGGAGGAATTGAGGCTATAGCCACTGTGCTGGCCGTTAAGAACAATATAATACCGCCAACTATAAATCTTACTACTCCGGATCCCGAGTGCGACCTCTTCTACAGCCCGAATCAGCCTACAAAGAAAGAAGTACGTTCCGCCATCAGCAATACTTTCGGTTTCGGGGGACACAACGCTTCGTTATTGTTTAAAAAGTTTGAGGAATAGGTTTGGGTAAGTTTATTTCCTGGCTCATTGAAAGGCTTAAGCAGCGGGAGATTTCAAGAAAATCTAAAGAAATAACAAGGCTGCTTACACCCAAGAAATTCGCGGAGCTGGAGAAGCTTGTAGGCTTTACAATCAAGAACAGATCTTATTTTATCCAGGCTTTAATGCACCGCTCCTTTCTCGAGCAGAATACCGAATATGATGTATCCAACGAGAGGCTTGAATTCCTCGGAGATTCCGTGCTTAGTTTAGTAGTTGCCGAATACCTCTTTGAATCATTTCCCGAAAAAGACGAAGGTTTTTTAACCAAGGTACGCGCAAAACTTGTTAATAGAATTGCCCTGGCCGATGCAGCCGAACAAATAAATCTCATAGATTTTCTGCTTATAAGCAAGAATCTTTCAAATACTTTTAAGAACGGCAGCAAGACGGTCCTCTCCGATGCACTAGAGGCGTTGATCGGCGCAGTTTATCTAGACAACGGATTGAGCGCGGCTAGATCATTTATACAGAGAGTGCTTATAGAACCGAACTCAAAAGACGGCGTCTATCTTATAGACGAAAATTTCAAAAGCCAGCTTCTTGAGTACGCCCAAGCGAACAAACTCGACAACCCGGTTTACGCCGTCATAAAAGAGGAAGGCCCCCAGCATAACAGGCTCTTCACAATTAAGGTATCGATCGGTCCCAGGGAATTCGGACGCGGCAAAGGAAAGAACAAGAAGAGCGCCGAGCAGAGCGCCGCACACGAAGCATTGAAGGCTATATTCGGAGATACCGATTAAAGCAATTGCCGAAGATCACCGGCATGGTATCGGAACCAGCACCATCCTTTTAGAAAATATTATATGCAGCCGGCGTTTATCATTTTTTAGGTGGAAAACTTTAGTTATTTTTCATAATTAAATAAAAATTTATTACAACCAAACATACACCCTTTATGAAGAATTTAAATCATCCGGATCAATTTGTTAACAGACATATAGGTCCGAACAGTGAGGAAGCATCAGAAATGCTTCGGCTCATCGGGGCAGATTCACTGGATACTCTTATTGAGCAGACGATTCCAGCGCAGATAAGATTGAAAAGCGGCTTAAACCTTGAGCCGGAAGTTACGGAATTTGATTTTATAAATAAGCTTAGAGCGATAGCTCAAAAGAACAAAGTTTTTAGATCGTACATCGGGATGGGATACCACCCGACTATAATGCCTCAGGTAATACAGCGGAATGTACTTGAAAACCCCGGATGGTACACACAGTATACTCCCTACCAGGCGGAGATTGCTCAGGGCAGACTTGAAGCCTTGCTGAATTTCCAGACGGCGGTGATAGATTTAACCGGAATGAATATTGCAAACGCATCCCTGCTTGACGAAGGTACTGCAGCGGCCGAAGTGATGGGTATGTTTCATTCACTGAGGAAATCATCCAAACTTTACTCGAATATTTTCTTTATATCGGAAGAGTGCTATCCTCAGACTATAGATGTTGTGAAGACCAGAGCAGAGTCTCTTGGGATAGAATTAAGAATAGGCAGCCACAAAGATCTGAAACTCAGCGACGATATATTCGCAATTCTTGTGCAGTATCCGGCAGATCACGGAGAAGTTTACGATTACTCCGGTTTGTTTGCAGAGGCTCATGCGAAAGA
>JBJKTB010000040.1:0-3351 GCA_046703345.1 Ignavibacteriaceae bacterium | reverse complement strand
ATTTCTTCTCCTTTTGAAGTGGGGAACAACTTAACGTTTTTGCCTTCGCTTACGCGGGTCAGATAGCCGCGGGATTCGAGCGGCTCGATAAAGCGCGTAACCGTAGACGGAGCGATTTTCAATTTTTCCGACAACTCTTTCGGACCGATACCCGGCTGCTCGTTAATTGACATTAATAAAAGAGCGTGCGACGGCGGAAGCCCGCATGCCCTGAATTCCTCTTCGGCAATCCGGGTTATGTTTCTGGCCAGGGAATTGGCCGTAAAATAAAGACACTTCTGAAGCAGTAATTTTGAATTTGCCATCTCGCTTTTATTTAGTTGTACATACAAATTTATTATAAAAAATTTCAAACGCAACTTCGGCGTAAAATAAAAAAGCCCGTCCTTTTCGACGGGCCTTTTAAATCTGCAAACCGTTATGTTTTTATTAATGACCTTTGCTTATTCCCGATCCGCCGCTGAAGCTTGTGTGACCGAGTTCCATTTTACCGTAGTAGGTAATTCTTGATCCTCCGCTCTGATCGGCGTCCAGAGTTCCGTCCATGCTAACGACAGCCTGGGAACCGCCCGAAAGTTCCGCGTCAACGTCTTTTACCTCAAAATCTTTTAGTCTGAACATGCTTCCGCCCGAGCCTTCAATTTTTAAATTGCCGCCGTTTCCGCTCATCTCTACTCTGCTTCCTCCGGACAAATCAAATTTTACATCTGAGCATTTTAGATTTCCGTGAAGGATTGTTCCTCCCGACATTTCGGCTTTGAAACGCTTTCCTGAAACATCCATTGTTACTTTTCCTATTACACCGCCGCTAAGGTCAAGGTAAGTCAGCGAAGGCATAGTTATATTAACCTCTACGTTTCCGTGTCTGCTCGAACCGAAAAACCATGATCTGTCGAAATATATTTTAAGCTTGCTCCCGCTTTTTTCCACTTTCAAATCGTGGAAAGCTTTTTCTTCCGCTGTAACCGAGATGCTGTAATTATCCGACTGTGTCACGGTGAGCTTCATGCCCGATCCGATGTCTATACCGCTGAAGTCTTTAAAGTTGTAATTTTTTGTAACCGTGTCAGCGTTTGCGGCTGCGCTTAGTACGAAAACACATACTAGAGAAAAGAGCAAAACCATTGATAAATATTTTTTCATCTCGTGCCTCTAAATTAGTTTTTAATTACTTCTTGTCGGTTATTTGACCCGTTAAACTCCGAATAGGTTGGGGGCTGATGCCCGTATTTCCCCCGGCCGATATTATTTAGTAATAAAACTAACTAATTATATTTAATAAGTACACGGCATTATAATACGCGGCAGAAAAAAATTGCCGGCGGGGATAATCGATGATGAAGCGTAAAATTGAGGTGTTATTTGATCGTCTCTAAATTTTACGTTTAATTTGTAATGCGGATTTCTCATACATCTAATTCGAATCGGAAATATTCTTAATCATTTACTTCGAGAGTAGTATAATATGAAAGTCGGAATAATCGGGAACGGACTCGTCGGCTCCACGGCAGCGTACGCCATAGTAATGAGAAGAGCGGCAAGCGAAATAGTTTTAATCGATGCTAATCCCAAAAGAGCGGAGGCCGAGGCAGCGGATATCCATCATGCGGTTCCCTTCCTGCAGCCTGTTGAGATATATGCGGGAACTTACGCCGATCTGAAAGGGTGCAGAGTAATTATAATAGCGGCGGGCGTTAACCAGAAACCGGGCGAATCAAGAATAGCGCTTCTCGAAAGGAACGCCGCAATTCTTAAACAAATTATTCCAGCTGCTCTTCAAAACTCGCCGGACGCCATTCTTCTTATCGCAACAAATCCAGTTGATATCTTAACGCATTTCTCCGCAAAATTTGCGGCTCTTTTCGGAGTTCCGAATACTAAGGTCTTCGGCACGGGAACAACGCTTGATACTGCTCGCTTCCGAGCTCTTCTCGGCACTCATCTGGGCGTAGACGCGCAGCATGTTCACGGATATGTGGTCGGAGAGCACGGCGACTCGGAAGTACTTACCTGGTCGACTCTGGATGTTGCCGGAATGACTTTAAAAGAATTTGCACGACTCCGGAACATTGATTTGGGCGACGATATGAAGAAGAGCATAGATGAGAGCGTAAGATACGCCGCGTATAAAATTATCGAAGGGAAGGGAGCAACATACTACGGAATCGGAGCGGCGATCGCCAGGATAGTGGATGTAATAGGAAGAGACAATAGAGCCATATTAACTATCTGTACTACCATGCAAGATGTTGAAGGTATAAAAGATGTTACTATTTCTCTGCCCCATCTGCTCGGCGGAAAAGGAATTATGGCTACTCTTCCGCTTAAACTGAATGAGGATGAAACTGAGGCTTTACGTAAAAGCGCATCTTTAATAAAAGAGAAAATTGATGAGTATGTTAGAGAGAAAGGTCTTTAAATTTTCGTGAGTATTTTTTACAATAAAATTAAATATGAGTCAATTTATATGAATGAAAAATGGATAAACGGATTGAACGTGGCACAGGTTAGAATTGCCAGGCCGACTGATAAACTCGAAAAAATTAAAGAATTTTACGGACAAGGACTGGGTTTAAAAGAAGTAGCTTCGTTCAATATGCATGAGGGATACAACGGTGTTATGTACGGTCTGCCCAATGTAGATTATCATCTTGAATTTACTGAGCATGAAAGCGGCAGTCCCTGCCCGGCTCCAACCAAAGACAACCTGCTTGTTTTTTACGTGCCCGATAAGTGCGGAATAGATATGATGGCGGATAAGCTGAGCAAAATGGGTTATAATCCGGTTCCGCCCGAGAATTCTTACTGGAAGGAAAAAGGCGTTACTATAGAAGATCCGGACGGCTGGAGAATAGTGCTGATGAATACCGCTGGGTTGACCCGGAAACAATAGCTTGACAAAAACATAGATTCATAAGAAATCTTTATCGGAATGTTCAATTTCATTCCTCCGCTTGCAACATTTTGAAAAAGCAAATCACAATACCCGCATAATAGAATTCTGATTTAATCCTGTTTACGCTTATTTACATAAACGCGATTACGCTGCAAAAAATATATTTTAAAAATAGACTTAAACCTGCGGAAAGAATATGTGTCTAAGAATTAATTGGTTTTATTCTTATACTATATTTACAGGTTCTCTCAATGAAGATGTGCGTTACTTTTCCGGTTCTAATTCTAACGGCAGTTCCCTGTCTTTATTATTCCCCGTCAATTAGATCAGAATCCCTTACAGATATCTTAAAATATAATGAAAATAAAGTGTCAGCATCCGTAAACGGTGATTCGGCCGAACAGATTATATATACTTCGCCTGTTGACGGAGCCCGATTTATAATGCCGGGAAAT
>JBJKTB010000039.1:0-8281 GCA_046703345.1 Ignavibacteriaceae bacterium | reverse complement strand
AGTCCGAGTCCTCTTTTCATTAAGTCGTACGACTCGGATATAAGCTGCATAAGTCCGTACTCAATTCCGTTGTGAACCATCTTTACATAGTGGCCCGCGGAGCCGGGGCCTAGATACGTAACGCAGTTGTCGCCGTTAACCTTTGCGCTTGCCGCTTCGAGAATCTTCTTTACGCGTTCGTAAGCGTCTTTAGGACCGCCGGGCATCATGCTCGGTCCGAAGCGCGCGCCTTTTTCTCCGCCCGAGATTCCGACTCCCAGAAAATGAATTCCTTTTCCCGCAAGATCCTTAAATCTTCTGTCGGTGTCGCTGAAATGCGAATTGCCTCCGTCAATTATCATATCGTCCTTGTCGAGCAGAGGCAGAAGATTCTCAATTACCGCGTCGACAGGCGAGCCGGCAGGAACAAGCATCATAGCCGCGCGGGGTCTTTTTAATGCCTGAACAAATTCATAAAGAGATTTCGCGGCAAAGACTTTCCTCTTCCCCGCCTCGTTTTTCAAGGCTTCAATCTTAGAATCATCAAGATCATATCCGGCTACCGAAAAACCGTTGTCGGCAAAATTAAGCACAAGGTTTCGGCCCATAACTCCTAACCCTATCATTCCTATATCATAATCAGTTTTATTCATTTTTTAATCTCCGTTTGTGCGTGTAATGTTCTATTCAGTTTTATAATTTAAATCCGAGCTTTTCAATCTCGCTGCGTGTTGTTTCGTAGCCCGTATGATGAATGCCGTTTATACCGATTGTGCCGGCGACCTCAACGAACATATGTCTGTCGTCCAGATAAATTACCTTATCCGGTTTTACCTGTGAAATATCGAGGGCGACTTTATATATATCCACGTCAGGTTTTCGAAAATGCACGAAGCTCGACGCAACGAAAGCATCGAATATTTCGTAGAGTTTAAATTCCTTTATTCTGTATTCAGTCAGTTCACGTCCCTCGTTGCTTACGGCAGTAACTTTAAGGTTGTAGAGTATCTTCAATTTTTTTATGAAGTCTATCATTTCGGGCAGGGCCTGGGACTGTGCAAACATGAATTTCTTAAATTCCGCTTTAGTAAAATTCCGTTTCTCATAAAAGACGACTCGGTTCATATATTCGTCGAGACTTAATTTGCCCACCTCATAAGTATCGAAAGTAAGATGATGTCTTTCGTTAACCTCGTCTT
Source organism: Ignavibacteriaceae bacterium (assembly GCA_046703345.1). GTDB lineage: Bacteria > Bacteroidota > Ignavibacteria > Ignavibacteriales > Ignavibacteriaceae > FEN-1297. The sequence continues at coordinate 7,103 of JBJKTB010000039.1, read as the reverse complement.
CGTCAAGTCCGAATTTGTTTACCGCCTGCATTCTGGCTTTACGGTCCCACCCGTTAGTTAAAAGAACGCCGCCGATATCCAAAAACAGTGTAGAATACTTTTGCGAATTAGGCATATTATATTCCTAAAAAATTGTTAAAGTCCGGAATTCACAGTTCCGCCCGGAAGAAGCACCAGATTTAACCGCAGTCATGGGAACTTTCCGAACTGCGGTAAAAAAAATTTCCCCTCAGAAGAGAAAATTATTTCATTAACTGATTATAACTAACAATTTTAATAATAAGATTGTGCCTAACCTGTCACAATAATCAAAATGTCCCGGTTAAACCGGGACATTTCATACTCATCGTCACTTCTTAGGTGCTTTAGCGGGGATATGCTGCGAAAGGTTTTGTAGCGCCTGCTGAAGCTGTTCAAGAGCTTTTGCCGCTTCCGAAAATTTCTTCTGGCCGGATAATTTCAGGTAATTATTGAACGCGTCGTTTGCAACTTTAACCTGATCTATTACAGTGGGCGTTTCAGGTGCGGAGACCTGTTCGTTATTTCCGGAAACATTCTGCACACCAGGAGTTTTAGCAAATAGCCCGTTTAATGCTTCATCAAAGCTCTTCGCATAGCTCATATTATCGCCGTGCATAACAACCACAAGCCTAAGCTCTGGGTAGGCCGCTGTTTCCGCCTGAAGATAAATCGGTTCGACATAGAACAGAGTATTGTTTACCGGGATGGCAAGTACGTTTCCGCGAATAACATTGGAGCCGCGCTGATCCCAGAGCGTAAGCTGACCCGACAAATAACTGTCCTGATCGATCTTAGTTTCACCCTGCTGCGGGCCAAGAATCGTTTTATCTTTGGGGAACTGGTAAGCAAGGAACTTGCCGTAGCTGCCGGGATCGCACATGCCGGCAATCCAGCCGATCATCACCTGCCTGGTCGTGGGAGTAAACGGGAGCATCAGAACAAACTGCGGTTTATCGGAGCCGGGAAGCTGCCACATTATATAATAAGGTTCTACGGGCTGAACGCGGTTATAAAATTTTTCGGTTGCTCTAACCCAGAGATCTTCCTGGTTATAAAAAACCGTTGGATCAGTCATGTGATATTTTTCGTACACGAGTCCCTGTACAAGAAGATAATCTATAGGATACCTGATATGCGCAAGAAGATCAGGCGGCATCTGCGATTTATCTTTTAATAAAGAAGGGAATATCTTCGACCATACTTTTATTATAGGATCGTTCTCGTCCATCACGTAAAAATTAACAGAGCCGTCGTAGGCATTCACTACGGCTTTAACCGAATTTCTTATATAATTTACTCCGTACGCAATTCCCTCGCCGCCCGTAAACGGCTGGCTGTAAGGGAAGTAATCGGAAGTAGTGTAAGCGTCGATCATCCAGTATAGTTTGCCGTCGGCAAGAACTATATAAGGGTCGCGGTCGAAATGAAGGAACGGCGCCAGTAATTTTACGCGTTCCTCAATCTGCCTGTGGAACATAATTCTGCTTTGATCTGTCGGATAATCGGAGAACAGAAACTTCGTTCCGTCAAACTTCCAGCCGTAAAGAAACTTCCGCCAGAAACTCGAAAGCTGAACTCCGCCCTTCCCCTGATATTTTGTATAGACATTATCTTCCCCGCTGGGGTAATCGAATTCTTTTTGTTTTGTATTAACCACAACGTAAGTATCGGTAAGCTCACCGTAATAAATCTGCGGCTGAGTAACATTAAGCGAAGGGAACTCGCTCTTCGGCGGAATGTCTTTTATAAGCAGATGAGGCAGACCCTGCGGCGTAAACTCGTTAACCGTTGCCATTGTAATTCCGTAGCCGTGGGTATACTGAAATCTTTTATTGACGAATGTCTGGCTCTGTGCCGGAAGATTATCAATATTCATTTCCCTGCCGGAAACCATTACCTGCCTGTACTGGCCGTCGAAGTGGTAGCGGTCGACATCAACGTCTGAAAACTGGTAGTATAATCTTATTTCCTGGAACTGTCTGTAAACATCGTCGAGAGCGCGCCAGTCCCAGAGACGTATGTTTGTAAATATACTCGGATTCTGCTGAACCGTCTGCTGAGTAAAATTGCCTGTAACCGGATACTGTCGCTCTTCAACTTTATTTAATCCGAATCCGTATTTGGTAAATTTGATGTTATTCATTATGTACGGACGTTCAAAGGTAATTTCGTTCGGCTGAACCATGAGCCATTCGAATAGCCCGGGTACCGCGGTAAACGCAAGAAACCAGATTACTATAAGAGCCGCGCCGGTTGTCATAAGCACCAGCAGGTGCGAACGTTCGGGAAGGATTCTGAACTTCTTAAAGAAGTTTTGAAATTTATGACGGGCAGGCGGTATCAAAAACACCAGTCCGATCAGCAGCATTATTATAATTACCACCGTGTATGCCGGAAGCATAACATGCACATCGGTCCATCCGGGGCCTGCCACAACTCCGGTTGTTGAATACATCAGGTGATATCTGTCGATGAACCTTCCCCATGCCATAATAAAAATGAAGACTGCCGTGTTAATATAAAGCGGGCGGTAATATTTTTCGGGATTAACTTCTCCCGATTCGGGGAAATAAAGAATAATATTATTATTCCTGTATCGTAAGAACACCGAAATAAACACGGCAATGAATGAAATCAGCGCGAGCATGAAAAGAAGGCTGTAAAGTATATCTAAAAACGGAAGGCTGAAAAGATAAAAGCCGGTTTGCTTCCCGAAAACAGGATCGTACAAATTTGTGGGAACCTGTTTCCAGAACTTCAATATAATTTCCCAGTTAGAAACGCCCCATGCGCCGCCGATAAAAAGCGCTAGCAGCTGAACGCTGCGTTTAATCACTTTATGATTCTTAGGAACAAAGTATGTGAGAAAATAAACTACCAGCCACGCGAATACAGCGCCAACGGCGCCCAGCATTCCGTTTGAGTAAAACACCGTCCAGAACCTCTGGCCGTACCCGAGGTTTTCGAACCACAGAACGTCCCCCCAGAAACCCATGAACCAGAAAAGAACAAGAGTTAAGACTGCGATTACCAAGCCGACAAATGCGCGTGCCGGCTGATGTTTTTGAGCTCCCTGAATGAAAAATAGTGCCGCGATTCCAAGTAATACAAGCAGTAAAGCAGTGTACATTTGATTTCCTTTTAGATTATAAACACCAGTTAAAAATTGAGTCGAAAGAAATTAATAACATGCGACGGATGATGATCAGCGGAGACAAGATTGAATAATATGGTATCTGTGCTCAGTTATGAATTAATAACAGTTTTAAACTAAAGGCAATAATTGCATAAATTCAAGTGAAATGAAAATTACATGGATCGCAGCCGGTTAACCAAGTCTATCGTACCGTAACGCAGTTTTTCAACCGGCGGCATATTATTCCTTCGCATAAGCTCTTCTATAGCCGCCATCTCACGGTCTCTGCCGTTTCCGGCAACCGCGTATATAATGTTGTTCTTCAGGTAGAAGGCGATAAATTCTTTTGCTTGTACGTCTCCCCTAATTATAATTTCCTCCCAGTCCTTTGCGTGTCCGACGTACTGCAGATTTAACCCGGCCTGTGAAGTCCAGAAGAAAGGCACCGCATTATAAGGTGATGGGAAGCCGGCCATATTATGTGCGGCTAGTCGCCCCTGTTGAAGGGCTGTACGCCAATGCTCAATCCTGATGTCTTCGCCTGTGCGCCAGTCAGTTAAAGTGGCAACGTCGCCGGCAGCGTAAATATCTGGCGCTGCATTAAAATACTTGTCAACTTTTATACTTCCGTCGGCAAGAAGCGGAATGTCTGATACAAAATCAGTCGCTGGTCTTACTCCCACACCCATTACAACCAGATCTGCATCTATACTGTCGCCGTTCTCAAGCACTACGGATTCTACTTTATCCTTGCCCACAAACTCTTTCAAACTTAAACTCATTCTAAATGTAACACCGTTCTCTTCGTGAAGCTTCCTGAAGAGTTTTCCAATTTCTCTTCCGAAAACCCTCTCAAACGGAATTACTTCCTGCGCGACAACCGTTACCGAGATTTTCTTCTTGCTAAGACTGAAAGCAGTTTCAAGCCCGATAAAACTGGCGCCGATTATTAGCGCCTTTTTTGCTTCTTTACCTGCTTCGATTATCTTGTCAGCGTCATCAAAACTTCGCAGTGTAAATACGTTTTTCAGATTCTCTCCCGGTATGTGCAGACTTCTTGCAGTTCCGCCGGATGAAATAAGCAGTTTATCAAAGTTAACCTTGTCTCCGCCGCTTAAAGCGAGCGACTTACCCGCGGAGTCAAGTCTTTCAATCTGTTTATTAAATAAAAGTCCGATATTAAACTCTTTATAAAAATCTTCTCCTCTTAAAGGCATCCAAGCTTCTTCGGCTTCGCCTGAAAGATATTCTTTACTCAAGTTCGGCCTATCATACGGAAGCCTGTTCTCGCCGGTTATCATAACTATGTTCCCTTCAAAGCCGTCCTCGCGTAAAGCCTGCGCGGCGGAGTTACCTGCAGCGCCCGCGCCGGCAATAACAAAAGTCCTTGAGTCGCGAAGCGCGTTTCCCTTTGACATCTGAGGCATACGGCTTCCGGGAAGTTCATCGGGAAGGCTCACAAAAATTTTCCCTTCTTCAATTCTTAAATCAAACTTCGGAAGCGAATCCTGTGCGGGAGGCTCTAGCATGTTTCCGGTTTTAACATTAAAACATGCATGGTGAAGAGGGCATACAATCCTGTCGCCGCTGATTACTCCCTCCGCAAGCGGCGCACCGTAATGAGTGCAGTGAGAGCCGAGCGCAAAAAATCCTTCATTTGTTCTGCTGAGTAAAATCTCATTACCTTCAACCGAAAAACTCTTCATTGTGTTTTCATCAAGATCGCTTGTGTTAGCAATAAAATATTCTTTCATTTTCTATTCTCATCTTTTAATTCTAAAACTATATAATAGTAAATTAGTCATTGATATTAGTGATAAAGGTCAATACCTAATAGAAAATATTTTAAACTTACTATACACATTTATTTTTTCATTCTTTCTTCCGACTAATTCAGCCCTTGGGAGGTGAAGCATTTTACTTTTTTAACAGAAAAAAGTTTGTAATTCCGTCATGATGCGCTGATATATATTTTAGCTGCGCTGCGCATCAGCTAAGTTACTTCAACCTTTTATTGAGCCTTCCGTTAATCCGCGGATTATAAATTTCTGGAAGAATGCGATCAAGATGATTACCGGAAGAATAGCAACCACCGAGCCGGCCATGATATATCCCCACGGAATCTGCCCGTGAAGTCCCTCAAATAACGCAATACCGACCGGGATTGTGCGGGCATGGTAATCAATAGTGAGCATTAAAGCAAAGAGGAACTCGTTGAACGAATAAATGAAAATTAATATAAAAGTTGAGAAGGCTCCGGGAAGAGCGACGGGGAAAATAATTTTCGTAAGGATCTGCAGCCTCGTCGCGCCGTCCACCATCGCCGCCTGATCCAGCTCGCGGGACAGCTGCGACATCTGGCTCATCATTATCCATAACGCAAGCGGCAGCCCCAGAGTTATGTACGGCAGTATGAGTGCCCAGTAAGTATTTATCCAGTCGAACCAGGTCATCAGCTTAAACAAGTAGCCTACCACACTAATCTGCGGGAACATTGAAAAACCAAGAAGAAGTACCGGGATTAATATCCGCCCCTTAAATCTCATTCTTGTAATAGCGTAAGCCGAAAGACTTGCGAATAAAGTTGTAAAGAACGCGGCGGTGATCGAGACTATGAGACTGTTTCTTAAGTACGCAATTAGATGTACCGAACTGTTGGTTAAAACCTGCACATAATTATTTAAAGTAAATATAAATTTAACTTGTCTTGAGAGGAAGTCCGGGTGTTTCGCGAACGAAACGATTAACATCCAGAAAAACGGCAGCAGGCAAAACAAGAAGATGAATACCGCGGAAATGAAAAGCAGAATCGATATGGATTTCTTTCTTCTCATTTAAGGCCTTCGGTAAATTTGCCGAATTTAATATAGAGCACCGCAAGAACCGATGCGATAAGAAAGACGACGACCGATACGGCAGAACCATAGCCGAAGTCGCCAGTGATGTAGTATTTAAAAGCGTATAGCGAAATTGATGACGTGCTGCCCCCGGGTCCGCCGCCGGTAAGCACATAAATCAAATCGAAAATCCGCACCGCGTCTATCGTTCTGAACAGCAGAGCGACAACTATAACAGGTCTCAGCAGCGGAAGCGTAATCAGAAAAAACCTCTGCATTATATTCGAGCCGTCGATTACCGCCTGCTCGTAAAGCTCGCCGGGAATTACGGAAAGACCGGCGAGCAGAATTACAGTGATAAACGGTGTCGTCTTCCAAACGTCGCTTATAACAATTGAGATGAACGCGCCCGCCGGCGAACCCAGCCAGTTAACCGGCGAGCCTGACAGTCCCAAATGAATAGCAATAAAATTTAAAACTCCGAAATCAAAATTATAAATAAGCTGCCACACCCTCGCGGAGATAGCGACCGGTATTGCCCATGGAATTAGTATTGCCGTGCGCAGAAGACCGCGCCCGGGAAAAGCTTCATTTAAGACCAAAGCGAAGATCATTCCGAGCGCGAGCTCAATCGAAACAGAAACCGCCACAAACAACAAAGTAAAAACCGCCGACTGCATGAAATGAACATCAGCGAACAATCTCTGGTAATTCGCAAACCATAAAAATTTATACGGCAGAAATGTTACATCCCGGAAAAAACTGCTTATCAATGTTCCGGCAACGGGAATTAAAATGAAGATAAGAGTAACTATAATCAGCGGCGTATTAAAAAGATAACCATGCCATGCTTCTTTTGAAAAATATGTCTTCTTATTTGTTTCCATAGATCGCTGTCAGTCTGTTTATTTCGTTCTGCATTTTATTCAAAGCCGGCGCCGGATTTATTTTTCCAGCCAGGCAGTCGTTTACATATCTTTGAATTACATCTGAGACTTGACTGTAATACGGCAGAGTAGGCCTTGCAGCTGCATGTTCAAACGCTGAGAGAAGCAGCTTAATCTGCGGAAGTTTTTTCTTTAAATCATCATCGGAGTAAACATCTTTTC
>JBJKTB010000038.1:0-13704 GCA_046703345.1 Ignavibacteriaceae bacterium | reverse complement strand
TATCTGGCGCGGGATTCCGCTCAAGATTCAGGAAACCACAATTCGAGTTCTTGTAGGTCAGGATTACTATAATAAAGAAACCTACGGGGAAGAAGAAAAAGAAATACTGGAAATGATATCTTTCGCTATTTCAAGAGCGGTGGAGCGCAAGCGCCTTGAGCAGGAAAGAGCCGATTTAATTGAAAAACTTCAAGAACTGAACCTTTCAAAGGACAAACTAATATCATTAATATCGCATGATTTAAGGAGTCCATTTAATTCGCTTCTCGGGTTTTCGGAAATTCTAACAACCGAATATGACACTCTTACTCACGATGAAGTGCAGGAATATTTAAAAGTGATATACGAATCTTCAAAGAACCTGTACGGAATGACAACTAACCTGCTTCAATTTTCCAGATTTCAGATGGGGCGTTTTGATTTCAAACCCGAAAAAATTCTAATCGGTGAAGTGATCAATTCGGTAATAAAAATGCTCACAGGTAATATCCTTAAAAAACAACTAAACGTAATTATAGATCTTGAGAAGGAACTGACTGTATTCGCCGATTCAGATATGCTTAATTCAATTATTCAAAACTTATTTTCGAATGCGATAAAATTTACAAACAAGCACGGCGACATAAAGATTCGCTGCAAGAAAATTTCCGATTCGTACGGCAGTACTCTAGCCGAACTCAGTATTCGCGATAACGGAGTTGGAATGAGCGAAGAGATGATGGCAAACATAATGAAAGGTACCATTTATTCAACGCCGGGAACCGAAAGAGAATACGGTACGGGGTTGGGGCTGCTGCTTGTAAAGGAATTTGTGGAACGGAATAACGGAAAACTCTCAATAACCAGCAAAGAAAACTCTGGAAGTACATTTACAATAACGCTGCCGGTCATCATGTGAAAAACTATCCATAATTACCGCACAGAATCTCACTTTATTTTTTTAGTTTACAAGGATTTTAATATCCAGCATGCAATCATTCGTCTAAAAAATGTTAATTTTGAGTTATTAAATAAAAATATTAAATGTTGTATGTCCAGCTGACGGCTAATACTTAACAACTAATCGGAAATTACCGAACCGGTTTTAACCCTGATAAATAATTATCAGAACCGGATGGCCGAATTATTCAATGGAAAATAAAATAAGAATATTAATTGTAGATGAAGATGCCGAGTCGGCAGCGGAATTGAAGAATATATTATTCAGGCTGAATTGCGAAGTTATAAGTATTTTGCGTACAGGCGAAGAGGCGCTTGTGAAATCGTCTGCCGAAAAACCTGATCTTGTTATGCTGGCTTTTAAATTGGGCGGAAGAATAGACGGCGTAAAAACCGCCGAAAGAATAAAGAACCGGCTGAATTTGCCAGTAATATTTCTTCATACAAAAAACAGCAAAGAAAAAATAATTGAAGAAATAGATGTTTCGCCTTCTCACTTTCTCTCTAAACCTTACACAGAGAGTTCAATAAAGAAAATTATTGATCCTTTTTTTAGTAAAAATTCGGATAATCGGGAAGAAGGAACAGATGAACTTTACGGCCGTCTTGCCGAGCTTATCCCAGTAGCTCTGGTATTGCAGTGCGAAGGCGTAATCGAATATGTGAACCGGTCATTTATAAGTCTTCTCGGCTGCGAATCGAAGCACAAAATTTTAGGTAAACCATTCGCTAATCTGATTCACCCCGATGATATGATGGATGCAGCGCTTCTCTTAAACGAAATAGAGGATCACTCGGAGAGGAGCATTTTTGACGTCAAGCTTAAATGTATGTCCGGGAAAATTATAGATGTTGAAGTAACTGCAGTTAAAACCATTTATATGAAAAAACCTGCTCTGCAATTTGCATGCAGGGATATTTCGGCTGAAAAGAAGAGAGAAAGAATTCAACAGACGACACTAAAACTTCTTCAGTGGTCCAATCACGTATATTCTCTAGATGCTCTTCTCGATTACGTGCATAAAACTCTCTCCGAATTTATGCCGGTTAATAATTTTTATGTTGCGCTTTACAATAAAATTGAAAAACGGTTAAGCTTTCCCTACTTCAAAGATGAATATAAGGGAAAACCAGAAGACAGGATCGGGGGCAAGGGATTAACCGAATATGTATTAGCTAAAAAAGAATCGCTGCTGTTGGATTCCGATAAAATCAACGGCATGATAGAAGCAGGGTACATACACCCATCTAGCCAGAATGTTAAGTCTTGGCTGGGCGTGCCGCTGTTCATCGAGAAGGACATTGCCGGCGTAATAGTAGTAAAAGAATATCATCATGATCTTATTATCGGTGAAGATGAGCGTGAACTGCTCGAGATAGTTTCGTTTCCTATTGCAAGAGCTATAGAGAGGATGATCAACGAGGAAGAGCGTAAATCGTATACCGATAAACTTAAGGAACTGAACGACGCAAAGGATAAATTCTTCTCAATTATTTCCCATGATCTTCGGAGCCCTTTCAACTCGATTCTTGGATTTTCAGAAATATTAAAGGAAAATAACTCAACGTTGAGCAAAGAAGAGATTTCTGCTTATTCGGAAGCTATGTACAACTCTACGCGCAACGTTTACAATCTTGTTGAAAATTTGCTTCAGTACTCGCGGTTTCAGATGGGCAAAACAGAATTCGAGCCCGAGCCGGTCGTTTTGTACGATATTGTTGAGCACAACATAGAAATGCTTCGAGGCAACGCCTTGAGAAAACGGATAACTCTAAGCAATAAAGTAAAAAGTGAGATCAGTGTATTTGCATCGGAAGACATGCTCAGTTCGGTTTTCCAGAATCTAATTTCAAATGCGGTTAAGTTTACCGGCGAGCACGGAACGGTTACTGTTGATGCTGAAGAACTCAATGAGTCCGTAAGGATTAAAGTTTCCGATACCGGCGTTGGGATGGGTTTGGAAACTTTAGAAAAACTCTTTATACTTGATAGCAAAAAATCACAACGGGGAACCGGTAACGAAAAGGGAACAGGTTTGGGGCTTATTATTGTCAAAGAGTTTATCGAAAAAAACGAGGGGCATATCCAAGTTAAAAGCCAGATCGGTGAAGGATCGGAGTTTATAATCACTCTTCCGTCGGCAAAGAGCCGGTGATGGCAGCGGCAGATTTCCCCTATAAATCGGAAATATAATGGCTAGAAAGAGTTTGAAAATATTACTGGTTTACGAAAATAAAAGTTACTTAGATTCATTTAAAAAAATAATTAAGTCTGTCGACTCTGACCCCGAGATAAAGACCGCAGGCACTAAAAACACGTTCTTGTCTTTAGTCAAAACTTTTAATGCGGATATTGTGTTTGCTTATGCTAAGCTAAAATGGCTTCCTTTCAGCGAGATTTTAGAAACGGCTGAGAAGCATTTAAGCCGAGCGGCTGTAATTGCGGTTACAGGAAGGAAAAATGATAAGCAATTTCTTAGTTTAATTGATCTAGGTGCTTCGGCCGCAATATCTCAATCGGATTACAAATCAATTAAAGGTATTATTGAAAATAAAATAGGAATTGAATCAAGCAAACATTTACCTGTCATGCCGGTTTCGCGGGGAATAAATTATTTTAATAAAGAAATTTCAAACCTCTTAGATCAAAATCCGGAAGGCATATGCCGTGTCTGCTTTAATCAACCTTTTGAGCATGGCAACTTAAATGACCGAAAGATCTCCGCAGCTTTAAACAGCCTGACTTTTACTTACAGCAACAGTTTATTCGCTGAAATGTTCGGCAAGCGGGCGGCAGCAGAAGTTATTAAATTAAAGCCATTTAAATTATTGTATGATATTTTGATGGCATTTGCCAGAAATATAGAAACGTTTTTAACCGAAAACTATTGTCTTCGAAACATTGAAACCTTCCGCATTACCTCTAAAAATATCAGCCGGCACTTATTAACCGATATAATAGGTGAGGCTGATGGAAAACATCTTAACTGTTTGTGGATAATTTCAAGAGACATAACTGAAAATAAATCTCTGACTGCCGAGCTTCAGAATTCCGAAAAGAGGTTTAAAGAAATTTTCAATTACTCTCAATTCGGGATATACAGAACTTCTCTCGAGGGAAAAATACTTGATGTCAATCCCGCTCTTTTAAAAATGCTAGGCTATCAGTCAGCCGGAGAACTGAAAGGAGTAGACATAAGCAAGGCCGACCGCGCAGCGCGCGGCAGGAGAAAAGAATTTATCTCATATTTTGAAAGCCACGATTACATCGTAGGTTTCGAATCCGAATGGCTGCGTAAGGACGGCTCAACCCTATTCGTTAGAGAAAGCGCTCGTGCGGTAAGGGACGAGTACGGCAAGATAAGATTTTTCGAGGGAACTGTTGAGGATATTACCGATGCTGTTTCATATAAACACGCGTTGATGGAGAGCGAGGAACGTTTCAGCTTATTAGCTGATTCTGCACCGGTGATGATCTGGCTTTCGGGTGCCGATAAGCTTTTCTTTTATTTCAATAAATACTGGCTCGATTTTACTGGCCGGTCATTAATTACCGAAATCGGACACGGCTGGATGGAGAATATTCATCCGGAAGACGTTGAAAAATTCGTAAGATTTTATTTAAGCGAATTTGACAAACGTAATCCGATAGAGCTTGAATACAGGCTGAAAAGGTACGACGGAGTGTATCGCTGGATCTTAAGCTACGGTTCGCCTCGCTATCTTCAAAACGGAAACTTTGCGGGCTACATCGGTACTTCCTTCGATATAACAGACAGAAAACTCATGGAAGACGCACTGAAGGAAAGTGAAGAGATATACAGAGGAGTTGTGCAGAGCCTTTCCGAGGGCGTTCTTATTACGGATTTAAACGGAAGAATTTTGTTCGTTAATAACGGGGTTACCGAGCTTACCGAATACCCGGCGAACGAGCTAATCGGAGAATCCGCCTACAAACTATTCAAGCAGCCTAAAGTATGGGAGCTTATTCTGGAGAACAGTCAGGAACACATTGCTGCCGATTCCAAAGGCCACGAGCTTGAGATACAAAAGAGAAACAAGATAAATTTTTGGGCTAATATAAAAGGCGCGCCTTATAAAAACAGCCGTGATCAGGTAATCGGAACCATCTGGGTAATTAACGATATTCATCAAAGTAAAATTGCTGCCAAAGCGCTACATGAAAGCGAAGAAAATTACAGAACCGTGGTCAAAACGGTTAGAGAGGTTATATTTAAGACTGATGCTAGCGGGGTGCTGACCTTTCTTAATCCTTACTGGAGTGAAATAACAGGATACAGCATTGACGAGTGCATCGGAAGTTTATTATTTGATTATATTGTAACCGAAGACCGTAAAAAAACCGTCGATCAGTTTATAGCTGTCGTTTACAGAAAACTGGAATTTTGCAAACTTGAAGTTCGTTTTATTACCAGCGACCAAAAATTCCGTTGGCTAGAGATAAACGCCCGCACAATTATAGGCGACGATCAGAATATTCACGGAATATCCGGTACGCTCAGCGATGTTCACGAAAGAAAATTGACCGAAGATGAGTTGATAATGGCAAGAGACAGGGCAGAAGAATCCGACAGAATTAAGTCGGCTTTTCTCGCTCAAATGTCTCACGAAATAAGAACACCGTTAAATATAATCCTAGGTTACAGCTCAGTTCTGAATGAGATTATAGAAAAAGAATTTACTAAAGAATACAAACGGGAATTTAAAGCCATTGAGAATGCTGGGAAAAGGCTTCAGAGAACAATAGATCTTATCCTTAATATGTCTGTTGTGCAGTCTGGCAATTATGAAACAACTCCCGAGCTAATTAATATTCACAAGCTTTTTGAAGATATGCTTGCCGAGTTTGAGTCGAATGCGTCCGAAAAGGGGGTAGCTATCGAATTCAAAGATAATTCTGATGTGGATAAAATAACAGGAGATCTTTATACATTAAAACAGGCATTTCAGAACCTGGTTGACAACGCTATCAAGTTTACAAAAGAGGGAAAAGTTACCGTTAAAATTTACAGGAAGAAGAGGTATATGTTAAGCGTTGATATTTCGGATACCGGCATCGGAATTTCAAAGGAATATCTTGCAAAGCTCTTCGAACCTTTTACACAGGAAGATGAGGGCTACTCGAGAAGATTCGAAGGAAACGGATTGGGACTGGCGCTGACGAAAAAATATTTGGACATGAACGGCGCTGAAATTAGCGTGAAAAGCAATAAAGACAAAGGCACTGTTTTCACCGTTCACATACCGTTAACATTCGCGCAAAATATAAATGAAGACGAGCGGAAAAAATAATAAACTCATTCTTTCCGTCCTACTTAATCTTGCCAAATAATAATATGGAGTTGTATACAACACATCATCTTCGGAGATCATCATGAAATACTGCTCGATTCAAATTTCATTTTTTTTCATTGTTCTTGCAACAGCTGCGGGGTTATTCTCTGCCGGCTGCGGAACGGCTTCTGAAACCATACATGGGAAAGCGTTCTCGTCTCTTATTGATTCAATTGATAAAAAATTCGACGACCCGCGCTTCTCTAACGCATTTTGGGGTGTTGAGATCAAGTCCCTACGGACCGGGAAAATATGGTACGAAAGGAACTCCAATAAAATGTTTATGCCTGCCTCAAACGAAAAACTGCCTACGGCGGCTTCTGCTTTTATGCTTCTCGGACCCGATTTTAAATTTCGGACCGATTTATACGCAAGCGGAGAGGTGAAGGACTCGGTTTTAAATGGAAATATTATGGTTGTAGGAGACGGCGATCCAACTTTGTACACACGTTTCTACAGCGATCCAAGAGATGTATTTTATGCTTGGGCCGATAGTCTGAAAAAAATGGGAATTAAAAAAATTACAGGAAATATTATCGGAGACGGCCGGGCTTTCGGAGATGATTCACTCGGTTTCGGCTGGTCCTACGACGGACTTGACGCATGGTATTCTGCGGAAGTAAGCGCCCTTCAATTGAATGAGAATTACGTTGACATTAAAATTACTCCGCCTCAATATATTGGGGGAAAAGTTATAATTGAGCCGGATCTTCCCAGCAAATTCTACAGCATTAAAGATGATATTACAGTTCTGGATACCGGAAGAGCCCGTCTTTTTGTAAGAAGACAATGCGGAACAAATAATATAATTATATCCGGTACTGTAAAGGCAGGGGGACGTCCGGTAATGGAGTCTCCGAGTATTACTAATCCGGTCCTTTTTTATGTTACAGTACTTAGAGAAGTACTGATGCAAAGCGGAATAGAGGTGGACGGAGAACCGGTAAACGCGGCTCAGACTGTAGATAATAATTCCTTCGCAAATAATTCAAATTTGCTTATAACTCATTATTCGGCTCCGTTAAAGGACATTATAAAAGTTATGCTTAAGAGAAGTCAGAACCTTTATGCGGAAACTCTCGCAAGGGCTATCGGACTTAAGGAAAGCGGAAAAGGTACTTTTTCAGCCGGGAAAAAATAAGTCCAGCAGGTTCTGCAGCAGTTCGGTATTGAGCCAGGGACATTTCGCTATATGGACGGTTCAGGACTATCTCGTTATGATTATATAAGTCCAGATGAAATTGTTAAAATTCTTACAGCCATGTATGAAGGGCCCTACCGCGATATTTGGTACGATGCGCTTCCCGTAGCAGGAGTTGACGGTACCTTAAGAAACAGAATGAAGGGGACAAGGGCCGAAGATAACGTTCACGCGAAAACGGGAACTATTTCAAATGTACGATCTTTGTCCGGGTATGTTACCACTGCCGATGGCGAACCGCTTGTATTTTCTTTTATAGTTAATTCTCACTTAGCAAACTCTGAAGCTACCGAAGAATTAACCGACTCCGTCGCTTCTATGCTGGCAGCATATTAATCTGTTGTAACATAAGCGATGACATGATTCACATTATTATTTTAATAATGCATTGATTCTTAACAAAAAAAGCTTTAATTCAGTATCAAGCTTTATATGGTTGATCTTAATAAGTTTAAAATCTTAATTACTATAAAGAAGGCACAGCATAAATCTTTATTTAACTTTTTAAACAGCCCAAATTTAAAAAGCATTGAAAGGAGAACAATATGGCTTCAAAAAAAATTCTCATGATAGTAGGGGATTTTGTAGAGGATTATGAAGTGATGGTCCCTTATCAAATTCTTACCATGGTCGGTCATCAGGTAGATGCGGTATGTCCCGATAAAAAAGCAGGTGATACGGTTAAAACTGCTGTACACGATTTTATCGGAGATCAGACTTATGTTGAGCTTCAGGGACACAGATTTATGCTTAATGCTGATTTCGATAAAGTCAAACCTGAAATTTACGATGCTCTTGTTATTCCCGGCGGCCGGGCTCCGGAATATCTGCGATTAAATAAAAGGGTAATTGAAATAGTTAAAACTTTTAGCGGAAAACCGATCGCAGCTATTTGCCACGGTCCGCAGATTTTGGCCGCTGCGGATATGCTGAAAGATAAGCATATGATCTCGTATCCTGCAGTCGGACCTGAATGTGTAATAGCGGGAGCTAAATACGGTGAAGTGAGCCCAAATGCTGATAACGCGGTAACAGACGGATTGCTCGTTACAGCGCCTGCTTGGCCGGCACATCCTGCATGGATGAGCCAATTTCTCAAGGTGTTGGGCTCAAAAATAGAGCCTTAACCGGTTATTTAAAAAGCAGCGGATTTTAATGCCGCTGCTTTGCCTTAAACGAAGCTGTTTGATATCCGGCACAAGGTGAAATCATTTTGAGTTTTAGTTCGTCAAAAAGAAGAATGATGGATATTTTGGAATCGGGTTTTAATTAATATACCGTTTTTTTGCATGGATAAATTCATGCCCAATTACGATATTGGCATCAATAAAAAAAACTATTTTCTACCAAATCTCAAACTATTGTCGTTCCTTTAAACATATTTTCACATGATTAACCGCAAAACGGTTTTTATCATGAGTCTTGGTAAAACGTAAACATGCGCTTTACCAAGGTTTAACGATGAAATTAATTAAGGAGAAAACGATGGAGACAATATTTGATCACAACGTGACAGGGGTTGAACTGGAGCTGCTAAATTCCTTTATCCCGAGCAGGGCAATTCGCAGCCGAGATAAATATCTAACTTCAATTAATTTGGATAAGAGCAACGCAGATCTTTATCATCTTTATATGCTTAGAGGCGAAAATACTAAGGCAGAGTTATACCTCAGCAAAATAAAAGATCCGAATTATAAATATATCCTTTCGTTTTTCTAATTACGAATATGAAATTACTCTTCAAAGTTTTGAACAGAAATTTACATTTGCAAAGAATGGGATAGGTTAGATAAATTATCACATTATCGCCAAATCGAAGCAATCGCGCTAATTCTTGCTTAAAGTTCTGATGTAATCAATCAGTTCCCATCTCTGTCTGCTGCTGAGCGATGAAGAGAAAGCCGGCATGGGATTATTACCGTTTGAAATTTTCCAGTATAACGCACCGTCTGATTCATTCTTTACTAATGTCGAAGTCAGATCCGCAGGTTTGGGATTAAGCATTTTCCCTGCCGGTCCGTCGCCTTTTCCGCCGGCGCCGTGACAAGTTGAGCACTGAGTATTGAATATTCCTTCGCCGGCTGTCCCTGCTTCAGAAATATTTTTCAAAGGATTTTTTAAGTTATCCGCCGATGCAGGAGCTTTCCAAGCTTCGGCCTTAGCGGCAGAACCTTCTTGATTACGGTGCATATTTTCCATCATACCGTTTCCCATCATTCCTCCGCTCATCATACGGTTGCCCATCCTTCCGTTTTCTCTTGTACGATTTACAGATGAATTGGATTGAGATGAGTACCTGTTATCGGTTTTTGTACTGGTTGATTTTGCGCAGCCGGCCGTAATTAGTAATAATGCTAAAACGCTTACGACAGCGAAAATTATTTCCATTTTTCTCATCGTTTGTTATTTCTTTTAAATACTTTTATAATGTTAATATTGTAAGATTTTAACTGCAGCAGTCTTTTGTAAACATTTTTTTGATTACTCTCTTCCAGCCCGATGAAACCGGCCGATTCCGGAAGCCGGCATTAAAGATTATTGTTGAAATCTCATCTACGGTAAGTGATTCGGCTTTTACAGTTAAAATTTTGCCCGGTTTATCCAGATCAGCATGCCAATCTATAATACCGTTCGATCCGGCAAAGTGAGTTTTAATCTTTTCCAATGATTCGTTGTCCGTTAAATTTGTGGTAAACTGGTATGTCTTCATAATAATTCTTTAATCGTGTTTATTTTGGTATATAAACCTCGAAGGTTTTAAATGCCTTCGAGGTTTTATATTTAAGATATATGATTTTTATATAAACGATTGATAAATAACTCACAAATCCATTTTTATTTTGAATAATCGGGCTGCTTCTTATTTTGAAGCGTTAAGATTATGCTGCGCATCGGCAACGGAAAATTCTTTTAGCTCCATTCCGCACAGCGGGCATTGTCCGGCCGAATCCGAAATTACGTTGTAGTCCATCGGACACTGGTATACTTTCCCGTCCTTATTTTTATCGACCGAATTTACATCAATGTCTTTGCTCCTTATTATAGAGGAATCGACTTTAGCCGCTTCAACTGACTGCTGTTCTGCCTGCTTTTGATTTTCAGCCTGTTTGTTGGAATTGTTGCCGCATCCGATCAGAATGAGAACGAATAAAACTGCAGCCGCAGTCAAAGCTTTTGATAGAAATTTGTTCGAGTTCATTTTTGTCTCCTTTTTTTTAGATGATTGATTTAGTTAAGAGAATTTTAATTCGCCTTCAGCGCTGTTTAAATTTTTATCTTCTGCTTTTTTCATCTCATGTTTTTTAATTATGAAGAAGATAGCAGGGTAAACCGTAAGCTCAAGAATTAGACTCGTAATTATTCCTCCGACCATCGGAGCCGCGATCCTTTTCATAACATCCGTTCCGGTACCTATACCTATTAGTATAGGCAGCAATCCGAATAGCATAGTAAGAACCGTCATCACTTTGGGTCTCACTCGTTTTACGGCCCCGTCAAATATCGCTGATTTTAAATCAGAAATGCTGTTAAGTCTTCCTTCTTTTTTGAACTTTTCATAAGCCAGATCTAGGTATAGAAGCATTACAACTCCTGTTTCCGCGTCCACCCCAAGCAGTGCGATGATTCCGACCCACACCGCCACGCTTAAATTGAAGCCGGCAATGTAAAGAAACCATACTGCCCCTACAAGAGAGAAGGGAAGAGCCAGAAGGACGATGCCTGTTTTTACGAGCGATTTTGTATTCATGTAAAGAAGAATAATAACGATTAATATCGTAAGCGGCAGAACAAGCGCAAGGTGTTTAGACGCCCTTTCCATATATTCGTACTGTCCGCTCCACTTAAGTGAATATCCAGGCGGAAGTTTTACTTCTTTATCAATTATTTTTTTCGCGTTATCAACATAACCTCCAATATCACTTGTATTGAGATCTATGTAAACCCACGTGTTGGGCATTGCGCCTTCGGATTTTATCATAGGAGGACCTTTTGTCACAACAATATTTCCTAATTCTTCGAGCGGAATATTCGCGCCCGAAGGAGTAGTTACAAGCACTCTTTTTAAAGTCTCAAGGTTTTCTCTATAGTCTCTGGCGTATCTTAAATTTACTGGATATCTCTCGAGACCTTCAACAGTTGTTGTTATGTCCGCGCCTCCTACGGCGGACATGAATACGTCCTGCACATCTCCCACGGTAAGACCGTATCTAGCGATGGCATTCCTGTCGATTTGAAAGTCGACATAGTTTCCGCCGACCGACCTTTCGGCATAAGCCGAGCGGGTGCCTGGAATTTTCTTAGCTATCTCTTCTACCTGTTTGCCGATGTCCTGAAGGACTTTTAAATCCGGTCCTGCGATTTTAACTCCCACCGGAGTTTTTATTCCTGTTGAAAGCATGTCAATTCTTGTTTTTATCGGCATTGTCCAGGCGTTCGTTAATCCGGGGATTTGTATTGCGGCGTTAAGTTTATCGACCAGTTTATCCATAGTCATGCCTGCCGGCCATTGATCTCTCGGCTTAAGCTGAATTGTGGTTTCTATCATAGAAAGCGGGGCCGGATCCGTCGGAGTTTCAGCTCTGCCGATCTTGCCGAAGACTGTTTCCACTTCCGGAAAAGATTGAATGATTTTATCTGTCTGCTGCAGAAGTTCTTTTGCTTTAGTTATCGAAATGCCGGGCAGAGTTGTGGGCATGTAAAGAAGGTCGCCTTCATTGAGAGGCGGCATAAATTCCGAACCGAGCTTGGAGAAAGGTATTATTGTTGCGATTACGATTAATACCGCCGCACCAATAACCCACCATCTTTTATTCATCACAAAGTCAACCACCGGATGATATATTTTGCTAAGGAATTTTGTGATCGGATTCGCCTCTTCTTTTTTCATTTTTCCTCTTACAAAATATCCGAGCAGTATAGGAACAATCGTTACCGAGAGAATTGCCGCCGCCGCCATAGAGTATGTTTTAGTGAACGCAAGAGGTTTGAACATTCTTCCTTCCTGAGCTTCAAGCGTAAAAACAGGAAGGAAGGAGATTGTAATAACCAGAAGCGAATAAAATATAGATGGGCCTACTTCCTTCGCCGATTCTAGTATAACCTGCCAGTGCGGTTTGCGTTAGTCGGGCGGCTTATCCTGTTCATGCGCCATGTGAGTCTGTGCGTTCTCCACAAGTATTATTGACGCGTCAACCATAGCGCCGATTGCTATGGCAATACCACCTAGCGACATAATGTTAGCGTTAATTCCCTGGACTTTCATTATAAGAAACGCTGCCAGCACGGCCGTAGGAAGTGTAAAGATCGCAACCAGAGAACTTCTTATGTGTAATAAGAAAGCAATGATTATTAAAGCGACTATCAGAGTTTCTTCTGTTAGTTTATCTTTTAAATTATCTATTGCACGATCTATCAAACTCGATCTGTCGTAAGCGGTTTTAATCTCAACATCCGGAATAGATTTTTTTAATTCGCTGAGCCGCTGTTTGACTTTGTTAATTACTTCAAGAGCATTTGCGCCGTATCGCATGATGACGACTCCGCCGACAGTCTCGCCTTTGCCGTTCCATTCGGCAATGCCGCGCCTTAAATCCGGACCCAAAGTAATATCGGCCACGTCTTTCAGATAAATCGGGGAACCGGATGAAGCCGAATAACCGATCGCAATGTTTTTAAGATCATCGATGCTTTTTATATAACCCAGTCCCCGCACCATATACTCCGATTCGCCCATCTCCAGCAGTCGTCCGCCTACATCGTTGTTGCTTCGCTGTATTGTCCGCTTCACTTTCTCTAAAGGTATGCCGTAATATGCCAGCTTAGTCGGATCAACGTTTACCTGGTACTGCTTTACATATCCGCCTACGCTTGCAACTTCAGAAACACCAGGGACCGACATTAGTTCATATTTTAAGAAGTAATCCTGAATTGATCGAAGCTGCTGAAGATTCTTTGTTTTAGATTCAAGCGCGTATTCATAAACCCAGCCGAGCCCTGTGGCGTCCGGGCCTAACTGCGGCGTAATACCGCCCGGCAGTGAACTGCGAAGTCCGCTTAAGTATTCAAGCACTCTGCTTCTGGCCCAATAAAGATCTGTACCGTCTTTAAAGATTACATAAACCATTGAGTATCCGAAAAAAGAATAGCCGCGTACATCTTCCGCATAAGGCACTGAAAGCATCTTTGTAGTAATCGGGTAAGTTACCTGG
>JBJKTB010000037.1:0-4799 GCA_046703345.1 Ignavibacteriaceae bacterium | reverse complement strand
TCAAATTTTAGTATTCGTCTAAAAAGCCGTGAAATTGATCAAAACGTCGTAAAAATCTTCTCTTTTAGGGATTTGAAAGAGTATTAGCGGCGTTATTAAAATGCTTCGCCGATGCCGAAATGTATTTCCATCCGTTTCCAGACGTGCTGATTCAGGATAAAGGTTTTATCAGCCGGATCGTACACTTTAAAGCCGAAGTCCACACGGAACGGGGCAATCTGCGTATAATATCTGAAGCCCATACCGGCGCCGACAGCAACGCGGTCGAATCTGAACCGCCGGTAGCCCAGGAATGTGTTGCCGTAATCCGTAAAAATCGCGAATCCGAAATTTTCAAGGAATCTCTGCCTGAATTCCATCGATCCTTCTACAAGGAAAGATCCGCCCATAACGCTCTCCCCCTGGAGGTCAAGAACAGTCTGGCTGCCTTCAGGAACAAGCTGGTTTGCCCGCCATCCTCTAACCGAGTTGCTTCCGCCGGCATAAAAAGTTCTGTTGATAGGCACTCCGCTGAAATTTCCGTAGAACGTCTGCAGATCGCCTATTTTGAATTTGAACGCCGCTATAGAGGTCCTTAATCTGTCAAGCGATACGTAGTATGCGCTGTTAAGTACTAGCTTGTAAAAGA
The DNA here is from genome assembly GCA_046703345.1 of Ignavibacteriaceae bacterium. Lineage (GTDB taxonomy): Bacteria > Bacteroidota > Ignavibacteria > Ignavibacteriales > Ignavibacteriaceae > FEN-1297. The sequence goes on along the minus strand of JBJKTB010000037.1, from coordinate 4,171 downwards.
GCGCTCCGGTATATTTTATTTTTGCGAGTTTAGCAACTAAATAAGGAATTGAGTTCGCTTCTTCAATATGAAACGATAAGTTATATCCTCTCGTCGGGAACAAAATATTATCAGCAGTTGTCGAAGAGGCATCTGCGGCTATATCAGAAATAAGTTTTGTGGAGATGCTGTCATTATAGGTCCTGTAAACTTCGTTCGATTGTTCCAGCGTATACGAGCTGCTGAGGTTGTTAAGGAACGTATATGTGGGCATTTCGAACTGGAAGGTAAGTTTTGAGCCGTATACGGTATTGTTGTAATCCTGCTGCTTGTTGATTGTGGCATAAGTCTCCCAAGTAGCGAAGATAGGTTTTTCGAACACATACGGCTGATCTATGGTGATTCTCGAATCCACGTATCCGAGAAGCGTAGTGTCGCGGAAGCTGAATTTCTTTATGAGATTTCCTATGTCGGCGTTGAATATATTCTGCACGCCGAAAGACGATCCGATAGTGAGCTTTCTGGCGTCGCCGAGAAAATTTTTCCTTATGTAGGATAATCCCAGACCTATATTAAACAAGCTCTGCTGATTGTTCAGAATAAATTCAGGAGAAAGTTCGTTCATCAATCCAAATGTTCCGTCAAGTTTTATCGGTATTTTGCTGTCTGTAGTATCTTTCTCCACTCCCGATAAAAGAACGGTGTTAAACAGACCGGTTCTGTATAGACGAACCTGGCTTCGCCTTAATTCTTCCTGGTTATAATATTCACCGGCTCGTATTCCTGTAATATCTCTTAAGAGGCTTTCCGTAACAAGGTGCGCTCCGTCGCCCGTTTTGTTTACAAGAACTGTATCAACCTTGTAGCGGTTTCCTGCTGTAAAATAGATATTAATATCGGCTCTTAAATCAGTTGTATCCATAATTACTATCGAGCTGTCGAGTCTTGCGAACATATAGCCGTTATTTTGAAGATAGTTTATAACGGTGCTGTTATTGTTCTCTATAGTCTTTTGGGAAAAACGTTTTGAAGTATCCAGGAAAGTGTCTTCAATTATTCTTGAGTAAAGAGGTTCAGGTACTTTTTGCAGGCCGTAAAGGGTAAGTTTTCCGTAATTCGAAGGATTGTTTTCATTTATAATATAATTAAGGTCGACAAATTTATCGGCGGTATCTATGCTGTAATTGTATGAAAACTCGGCTCTGAAAAATCCGTTTGACTTATAATACTCTCTAAGTGCGTTAAGATCGTATTGTATATCCGTGGAATCAAAATATACAGGTTCTTTGCCTAAACTGGAAAACGAATGAAGAAACCGCCAGAACCACCATGGGGTTTCTTTCGAATAAATAACATCTCCAAGAACCGAAGAAGAAAACGAATGGTTGCCTTCAAACGCAATAGAACCCAACTGGTATCTCTGTATCTGCTGGGCAAACGAGGAACAGGTTATGAATAACGAAATAAGAATTATTATCCGCTTATTGGGCATTTTATTCAGAGTATAAGTTTTGTTCAATCATAAAATTTCTGCAGGATATAAGAATATGCCGCATCTTAGTATTTCAGTACTACATCCTTCGAAACAATTTTAACGGAGGGGAAATCCCTTTTAAAGTTGCTAGCGAAAAAAGCTTTTATTTCGGGTACGTCAATATTATCAGATAAATAAAGCGAGACCGGTCTGCCTGGTTCTGTAACCAAATGAGCGTAGTAGACTTTCTTATCAAGATAATTTACAACGTAAGAATATACTTCACCCCCGCCGCTGCCGAGAAAATAATCCTGAGAATTATAATATATAAGCTCATGGTCGAAACCGGGAAATTTAATCTTCTGCACTAGACATTCCTTGAAAGAGCCGTTCATCAGATCAGTTTGAAATACAGACTGTAGTTTGTTCCCGTTTAATTTTAATAAGTAGAATTTAATCCCCCATTCGGAATTATTCTTAACTTCTGTGCCTGCGGCTATTTCAAGCACCGAGTCGCGGTCGAATAATCCTTTATATGCAAACTTTACGCCGCTGCCGAGAACTGATTTAGTCTGCTGCAGAACTGCCTGCGGATCATCATAATTAACGGCCTGCTGCGATCCGCCGCCGTTTTTCTTCTGACCGCACGAATAAAAAAATACGGGCAGAAACAAGATTATAAAAAGAATAATTATTTTATTTGATAACAACTTTCGTCCCTTTCCTAACAACGGAATAAAGTTCGTCAATATTTTCGTTGCTCAGCGCGATCGATCCGTCGGTCCAGTTATAATTGAACGGAAGATATCTGAAAATGTAGTTTAACCTACCGATTCCGTGAATTCCAATATTGCCTCCCAGCGGCGTATTCGGATCGGGGCATATTCCGTTTTTATTATCGTACATCAGTGTATCGAACTGGACTTGAGTAATGACTCCTTTTCTCAGCGCTTCGGACGCATCGTCCGGATTAGGATAGTTTATCTGAAAAAACTTGTAATACTTATTTGCAGTGTCAATTCTGCAGATTATATAATTCCCTACCGGTGTAGCAAGGTCACCCGCCTTGCTTTTAGGAATACTGACGTTCCTTCCGAAATTAGCCCTGTAAGACTTTATTAAAATCGTATCGTCATAAAGCTTCAGCGTATACGAGCTGCGATCCACAACTATGCTTGGATCAGAAAGCTTTGTCAGCCCTTTTTCAACAAGAATTTTATGCAGCGGAACTTCCCTTATATTAAGAAGAATTCCGTAAACTATAACTCCAAGTATGAAAAGGACTATACCGCCGCTGAATATAACTACATTCCTTATTAAATTTGCATTTAATAATGGTGAAAGACGGGAATAGTAGGTCTTCAGTAATTTTGGGAGCTTACCGTCCATCCGAAAATTTACCTTCGACTAAAGAGAACACCGCTGAATCCTTCTTTATTTCGCTAAATTTAATTAAAATTTATCAAAATTTTAAGTTAAAAAATTTTAAAGTAAGAGATTTGCCGGCTCAATAAAAAAACCCAATTTCCTGGAGGAATTGGGTTTAATTTAAAAACCGGATTTTATTTTTTCAGCCCTTTCCGAATATGCTTCAGGCTAAACCTCCATAATCTCTTTTTCTTTATGTTTTAAAAGTTCGTCTACTTTGCTTGTGTGCTCGTCGGTTAATTTCTGTATCCTGGCTTCGGCATCCTTTAGCTGGTCCTCGGAAATCTTTTTGTCTTTCTCTTCGCGCTTTAAATGATCGTTTGCGTCTCTCCTTATATTCCTTACAGCAACCTTAGAATCTTCTCCGAATTTCTTAACGAGCTTCACCAAGTCTCTACGTCTCTCTTCGTTAAGAGGCGGAAAGGGAACCTTAAGGTTGGTTCCGTCGTTTGCCGGGTTAAAACCGAGATTAGCCTCCAATATTGCTTTCTCTATTGCGCCTACCATCGATTTGTCCCAGGGGGTTATCGATAGCGTATGAGCGTCAAGCACAGTAACATTAGCGACTTGGTTAATCGGGGTCATATTGCCGTAGTAATCAACTTTTATACCGTCAAGCAAAGCCGTAGTGGCTTTACCGGTACGAATTTTAGCCAGCTCTTCCCTGAGAGCTTCGAGAGATTTATCCATTCTCGACTTAGCGTCTTTAATTAATTGTTCCATAATACCCTCATGTTAGTGAAAAATTAAATTCGCGCATATCGAAACCGCAAGGCAATCAATCGGCTCGATTTAATTTTTAATGAACGTACCTACATTGCCGCCGGTTACAAGTTTAAGGAGATTGTCCGGCACATCCATATTGAATACCACCATAGGAAGGCTGTTCTCCTGGCATAGGCTGACAGCAGTGAGGTCCATAACTCTAAGGTTCTTTTTTAAGATATCAATATAGGAAATACTATCGAATTTGAATGCGTCCGGATTTTTCTCCGGATCGGAATCAAATACTCCGTCTACTCTGGTACCTTTGATAATAGCATCGGCTTCAATTTCCACCGCCCTTAATGATGCCGCGGTATCGGTGCTGAAATAAGGATGACCGGTTCCGGCGCCGAATATCACTACGCGCCCCTTCTCAAGATGTCTGATGGCGCGTCTTCTTATATAAGGTTCTGCAATCTCTTCCATGTGTATGGCGCTCATAAGCCGGGTGTGTATGCCTTTATGTTCTATCGCGTTTTGAAGCGCGAGAGAATTTATCACCGTGGCAAGCATGCCCATCTGGTC
>JBJKTB010000036.1:0-9056 GCA_046703345.1 Ignavibacteriaceae bacterium | reverse complement strand
CACTGGATGGGCAACATAAAGGACTGGTGCATATCGCGGCAGCTGTGGTGGGGACATAGAATTCCGGTCTGGTACCATAAATCAACTAAAGAAATTTACTGCGATACTGCACCTCCTGCCGATCCGGAAAACTGGGAACAGGACAACGACGTACTCGACACATGGGCCTCGAGCTGGCTTTGGGCGTACGACGTATTCAAAACGGAAGAGGAGCAAAAATACTATTATCCGACCGACACTCTCGTTACCGCACCCGACATTATTTTCTTCTGGGTGGCGCGCATGATAATGGCGGGACTTCATTTTAAGAAGGACATACCGTTCAAAGATGTTTATTTCACCAGCATAATACGCGATCTTCAGGGAAGGAAGATGAGCAAATCGCTCGGCAATTCCCCGGATCCTCTCGATGTTATTAGAGACTACGGCGCCGACGCGCTTAGATTTACCGTAATTTATCTCGCTCCTCTCGGCCAGGACGTTCTTTTCAGTTCAGAGAAATGCGAAATAGGCAGGAACTTCGCAAACAAAATCTGGAACGCCGGCCGATTCCTCTTAATGAACGCGCAGAATATAAAGGTAGACGAGAAGCTTTCCGACAAACATCTTGATTTCTCCGACCGCTGGATAAACTCAAGATTTAATCAGACGCTCTCCGATCTTAACCGCGCGATGGATAAATTCGAGATCAATAACGCGGTAAAGATAATCTACTCTTTCGTATGGAGCGACTTCTGCGACTGGTACATAGAACTTGCTAAGAACAGGCTTTATTCGGACAACGAAGAAATTAAATCGGCTGTTCTTACACGGGCGCTCGGAATTTTCGAAGGCCTGCTGAAAATCGTTCATCCTTTCATGCCTTTCATTACTGAAGAGCTGTGGCAGCTTATCGAAGAAAGGAAAGACAGTGAAAGTATTTCGATTTCAGATTATCCAAAGCTGAGCAGCGAGTTGATTGATGCGGAAGCTGAAAAAGAAATGGAGTTCGTGCAGGAAATTATTACGGCAATAAGAAACATCCGCGGCGAGATGAAAATTCCTCCGTCAAAGTTCGTCTACGCATTCGTCAAATCAGCAAGCGTTAAAGATCATCAGCTCGAGTATATTAAGAAGCTAGCAAGGGTAGAAGAAATTTCCGCTGATGAAAAACTTGAAAAGCCTAAAGCAAGCGCATCAGCCGTATTAAAAGGCTGCGAGATATACGTTCCGCTGAAAGGGCTGATAGACCTTGATGTTGAAAGGAACAGGCTTCAGAAAGAAATAACAAGACTGGAAGGCGCGCTAACGGGTATTGAGAAAAAATTATCCAACGAGAAGTTTGTAAACAACGCAGCGCCTGAAATTGTTGAGCGCGAAAGGACTAAGAGGAACGATTGGAAAAACAATCTTGATAAACTTAACGAGATACTTATAAACTTAAAGGAAGAATAGACCGGCATATTGCTTTAACTTAAAATACCCTTACAGAACGGAATGAAAATCAACCATGTATTACAAGATATCAAGTTTCGAAAAAGACTGGCGGCTGGAATCAGACTTAACGCTGAATATACTGAACACTTTAACCGATAAATCTCTCAGCCAGAGAGTAACAGAAGAAGGCAGAACGCTGGGCAGACTGGCATGGCATCTGGTTGTCTCAGTCGGCGAGATGATGACGCGTACGGGACTTTCGTTCTACGCCGTAAGCGACGACTCAGAGCACCCGCAAAGCGCCGGCAGAATAGCCGAGGAATACAAGAAAACTTCCGAAAGTCTGGTTGAATCTCTTAAAAAAAATTGGAATGATGAATCGCTTAAAGAAGAAGTACAGATGTACGGCGAAACATGGACGAAAGGGCACGTGCTTACGGTACTCATACGTCATCAGATTCATCACCGCGCGCAGATGACTGTATTAATGAGACAGGCAGGACTAAAAGTTCCCGGCACTTACGGCCCGTCGCGCGAAGAGTGGGCCGCGATGAATATGCCGCCGATGGAGTGAAGTTATACCTCGTCGCTTAAAATGAAAATATTTAATCAGAGCTGAGCCTTTTTATTTAACCTCAAAGTACTGTACGCTGAATAAACCTGATTCGTCCGTCCAGATTTTTTTAACCTTAAAGTCTTCGGATAATAACTCTTCGAATTCTTTTAAAGTATACTTGTAAGAATACTCCGTAAGTATATCCTCGCCTTTTATAAACTCAAAGTGAGTCCCGTTTATTCTTACAATCTGATCTTCCTCGCTTACTAAATGCATTTCAATTCTGCCTTCGTCGGAATTGTAAAACGCGTTATGCCTGAACATGGATACGTTGAAGTTAGCGCCCAGCTCCCTGTTAATCCGGCTTAGAATATTTAAGTTAAACTCCGCAGTAATTCCTTTAGAATCATCGTAAGCCGCTTCGAGTACCGAAATATGTTTCTTCAAATCAACTCCTATAAGCATTCCCCCTTTGTTTCCGCATACACCCGCAATTCTGGAGAGAAAGGTTTTAGCTTCGGCCGGAGTAAAGTTTCCAACGGTAGAACCCGGGAAATACGAAATAATTCTTTCAGATTTTTTAACGTCTGAAGGGAGATAAAATTCGCCGGTATAGTCCGCTGGCAGAGGGACAATATTAATTCCCGGATAGTCTGCACGAAGCAGTTCGGCCGTCTTCATCAGATGTTCGGAAGAAATATCCATCGGAATGTAAGCTGTCAGTCCTTTAAGATTATCGAGCAGCAGCCTGGTCTTAATACTGCTTCCGCTGCCCAGCTCAAAAAGAGAAATATTATTGCCCATGCATTCCGCTATCTCTTTAATATTATCTCGCATTATTTTTATTTCGGTGCGTGTCGGGTAATATTCATCAAGGCTGCATATCTTATCAAAAAGCTGGGAGCCCTTCTCGTCATAAAATAATTTGCACGGAAGCTGCTTATGTCTCTTCGACAATCCGGCAATAACCTGTTCCGCAATTTCCGAATTATAAGCCTTGCGGACTCTTACCGCTGTTTCTTCTTTCATTTATTCCGCGTCCTTTGCTAATCTCAGTCCCATAAACTGCCATCTGGCAGAAGGCGGGAAGAAATTCCTGTAAGTTTTTCTGATTTGTGTTTTGGAAGTTGCGCATGATCCGCCGCGAAGCACCATTTGTCCCGACATAAATTTCCCGTTGTACTCGCCCAGAGCGCCGGGAAGAGTTTTATAACCGGGGTAAGGAAGATAAGCGCTTCCGGTCCATTCCCAAACATCGCCGAACATTTGACGAAGCCCGTTTCCGGAACCTGTAAGCGCGGCAGGATGAAAATTTGCGTTCTCAACAAAATTTCCTTCAACCGGTAGAGAAGAAGCGGCGATTTCCCATTCGGCTTCGGTCGGAAGCCTGGCGCCGGCCCAACGGGCATAAGCGTCGGCCTCGTAAAAACTGATATGACAAACAGGTTCTCCCGGATTGACTTTCCTGAGTCCTGTTAAAGTGAAGTTATGCCATTCGCCGTCTTTCTTATTCCAATACAGAGGAGCTTTCCATCCTTCCCTTTCGGCAGCCGCCCAGCCGTCGGAAAGCCAAAGCTCCGGTTTTTCATAAGCTCCCGAATTAATGAATTCGAGGTACTCGGAATTTGTAATCAATCTTGATCCCAAAAGAAAAGATCCGGCGTAAACTTTATGGCGCGGAGTTTCGTTGTCATAAGCGAATTCGGTTCCAGCATGCCCTATCTCATAATTACCGCCGTGGAAATCAATCCATTCGTGTTTCTGAATTTCTTTAAAAGATGCCGATTCTTTGTGAATATAAACAGGATAAAGCGGATTTACTGAGAAGACGTGCTTAATATCGGTAAGCATAAGTTCCTGATGCTGCTGCTCGTGATGAAGTCCGATCTCTATTACCGGCGCAGACTCGGAGAAGACTTTTCCGCTGCAGCTTTCTATAAACCTTATAACCGCACTGTCTATATGATCCCTGAATTCATAAACCTGCTTAACAGTAGGACGGGACAACAAACCCCGCTGCGACCTTGTATGGCGTGCGCCTATCTGAACATAGTACGAATTGAAAATAAAATTATACATCGGATCGAGCGGAACATACGACGGATCGGAGTTCTTTAATACAAATGCCTCAAAAAACCAGCTTGTATGCGCAAGATGCCATTTGGCCGGACTAACGTCGGGCATCGATTGAATAACGTAGTCTTCAGTTACCAGAGTTTCGCACAGTTTCAGCGTAAAATTCCTTACGTCGGAAAATCTTTCAATAAGATTTTCTCTTTCCTCCAAATTTTTTCCGTCACGTAAATTTAAAGAAACGGATTCGGCAGATATGTTCATAAAAAACATCCTTCCGTTTATTTGTATTGTGTTTGATTGATCGGATAATCGCGGGAATCCGCATCAAGGTTAAACAAATTAATTTAATTATGCAACCTCGCTTATATCTAACGAGAATTTCATCACTAATTTTCTGATACTATAGTTATTAAAAGGGATAATGGCGAAAAGTCCCTCATAATTTTTTATTTGTGCGGAAAAGCTCATCTTTAGAAATAATTTATTTTAATCTTTGGCGTGCTTGAGGGTCAAATCAATATAAAGCATAAATAAGGAGAAACGATGCGTAAGTTAATTTTTGTTGTTATGATGGCATTCTTTGCGGTTTCCTCCGGAAATCTTTTCGCGCAGTCGCCGCAAGGAAAAAAGATCGGCTTCGGCGTTATGCTGGGTGATCCTTCAGGCGCAACTTTGAAGATATGGCAAACTGATGTAAATGCCTGGGTAATAGACGTAGGATCATCTTACTTCGGAAGTCCGAGAGTTGATGTTGATTATCTGTGGCATTTCAACGCTTTCCATTCCAGTACCGCCAGCTTATATGCCGGTCCCGGCGGAACCATCGGCTTCGGCAGAGGTCATGGCTTCTGGTATGAGGATAACGGTTTCTATTATAGAACTTCAGGCATAGGCATCGGAGTAAGGGGTGTTTTCGGAGTAAACTTTATTCCGAGAAACACGCCGCTCGAAATTTTCGGCGAACTGGGCGTTCTGGTAGGCTTAGCTCCGGACTTCGGTTCCGCGGTAGACGCGGCAGAAGGCATAAGGTTCTATCCTTAATTCGAATTGAGGAACAAAGTAACCAACGCATTAATATTAAAAATGCAGGGGTTTGATTAATCAAACCCCTACTGCATTTTAAAAGCCGCCGGTTTCAAAGAATTAATAAACGGGCTTAACTCCTAAATTCTTGAAAATGAACGACCAGATATCGGTCTGCTCCTCTATTACTTTGGATGTAGGCTTTCCGCCGCCGTGGCCGGCTCTTGTTTCAATTCTTATCAGCACAGGATTATTTCCCTTATACTTGGCCTGCATCGTTGCAATGTATTTAAATGAATGAGCAGGAACCACGCGGTCATCATGATCCGCCGTAGTAACAAGAATAGCCGGATAGTTCACGCCGCTTTTTATATTCTGCAAAGGAGAATACTTGTAAAGATATTTAAACTGCTCCTTGTTGTCGCTCGAGCCGTATTCGCCTACCCAAGCCCAGCCGATTGTAAATTTCTGGAAGCGCAGCATATCCATAACACCGACCTGCGGAACGGCAACTTTAAATAAGTCGGGCCTCTGGTTAACAACGGCGCCAATCAGAAGTCCCCCGTTTGAGCCGCCGTTAACCGCAAGTTTCTGCGGGGAAGTGTATTTATTTTTTATAAGATATTCGGCCGCAGCGATAAAGTCGTCGAACACGTTCTGCTTTTTATTAAGCATGCCGGCCTTGTGCCACGCCTCGCCGTATTCGCCGCCGCCTCTAATGTTGGGGATGGCGAGCACGCCGCCGTTCTCCAGAAGAATAAGACGCGAAATACTGAATGACGGATTTATACTTATGTTAAATCCGCCGTAAGCATAAAGAAGCGCGGGGTTACTGCCGTCGAGCTTAATGCCTTTCTTATAGACGATGAACATCGGAACTTTAGTGCCGTCTTTACTCTTATAGAAGATCTGCTTTGTAACGTAATCATTGAAATCGAAATTGATTTCGGGTTTATGAAACACCGCCGATTCGCCCGTCTTCACATCGAACTTGTATATCGTCGTAGGAAACGTAAAAGAAGTGAAGGAATAAAAGGCCGTGTTATCGTCCCTCTTTCCGCTTAACCCGCCGACGGTTCCTATGCCGGGAAGCTTAATCTCTTCCTCATTTTTACCGTTAAGATCATACATATAAATATGACTGCTGGCGTCTTTCATATACTCGGCAATAAGCTTTCCGCCGATGATGGAGACCGACTGCAGTACGTCTTTCTTTTCGGGAAGAATTGTTTCCCAGTTCTTCTCATCCGGATTTTCAGGATCAATAAGTACAAGCCTGTACATCGGGGCATCTTTATCGGTAAGAACGAGAAGCTTATTCCCTATGTCGTCAACAACGCCGTAATTGTTGTCGAAGTTATCGATAACTTTCATAACCGGCGCGTCCGCGGTTCCCAGCTTCTGAACGTAAAGAGCATTATTGCTTGTTCCTTTAGAAAGATAGATGACGAGAAAACGCTCGTCCTCTGTCGTCTGAGCCCCCACGGTCATCTTCGGCTCGTTTAAGTTTTCATAAATCAAGCTGTCGCGGGATTGATCATCGCCGACCTTATGATAATACAATTTGTGGAATTCGTTCTTGGATACGAGCTCTTCGCCTTTAGCCGGAGTCGGGTATCTGCTGTAGAAGAAGCCGTCCTTATACCAGGATATCCCGGAGAACTTAATCCATTTCAGGTCGTCGCTTAATTTTTGTTTGGAAGCCACGTCCATTACGTGGAACTCATTCCAGTCGCTGCCGCCCGAAGCAGTTCCGTAGGCGCAGTACTTCCCGTCTTTCGAAACGGCAAAACCGCTGAGGGAAACGGTTCCGTCGGATGAAAGCTTATTAGGATCAAGAAATACCTCCGGCTGCGAATCAAGATTATCCTGAATATAAATTACGCTCTGATTCTGAAGGCCGTCGTTCTTGGAGAAGAAATAATGCTTGCCCGCCTTAAAAGGGACGCCGTATTTAGGATAGTTCCAAAGCTTCTCAATGCGCTCTTTAATTTTTTCTCTATAAGGAATTTTATCGAGATAATTAAAAGTTACCTCGTTCTCTTCCTTCACCCATTCCTTTACAGCCTGCGAGGTATCGTTCTCGAGCCATCTGTACGGATCGGAAACAACGGTGCCGAAGTAGTCGTCTTTTACGTCGACTTTTTTCGTTTCGGGGTATTTAAGTCTGGTTTGAGATAATAAAGTCATAGTTCCGAATAAACATAATAATACTGATGCAACTAATATAATTTTCATCATGCCCCTCTTAAATTTTTTAAATTGTGAGATAATTATACTCAGAATAGACGTTACGTAGCAACAAAAAAGTTAAGCGTCTTTCGGATTAAATCCTGCATGCCGCAAGTTTTATATCTTAACGAAATGCCTGTGATCCAGGTTTCATTAATAATCATTATCTTTGAAAACACCAAAAAATCTCTTAAAATGGGAAACTCATTAAGACGAATTCAATTTATTAAAACGAAAGGAGATACTTATGCCTGTTAGAAAAGCAAGTGCCGAATGGCGCGGCGATCTCATAAAAGGAACCGGAAATATATCGACAGAAACCAAAACCTTGAACAGCGTTGCTTATAACTTTGTTTCCAGGTTCGAGCAGGGAAACGAAACCAATCCTGAAGAGCTGCTGGGCGCCGCTCACGCGGCATGTTTCTCCATGGCTCTGGCAAACGGACTTTCGAAAGCAGGTTTCAAAGTTAATTCCGTAAAAACGGAAGATAAAGTTCATATCGAGAAGCTCGAAGCGGGATTCACGATTACAAAGATTGAAATCAGCACTGAAGCGAGCGTGGAGGGTATCGACGACGCAGCGTTTCAGCAGCACGCGGCCGACACGAAGAAGGGCTGCCCGGTTTCGAAAGCTCTGGCAAGCGTTGAGATGTCGCTTACCGCGAAGCTCGTAAAATAATCAGATCAACTTTTATAAAGAAAAGTCCGGCCGTTTTGTGAGCCGGACTTTTTTATTCTTTATGTTATAAATAACTATTCCGCCAGAAGCGTCTTGTATACAGGATGTCTTTCTATATAAGTATCAACATACGAACAGCTTGGTATTACCTTGAAATTATTTTCCAGAGCGAATTTGAGTCCCTGCTCCACAATAACGCCGGCAATGCCGCGACCGCGAAGTTCATTAGGGACGTAAGTTTTAATCATATCCATCACATTATCATCAAATACAAGGTACCTTAAATAAGCTTCCTTTCCTTCAATGACAGCATAAAACTTTTGTTCTTTGGGATCATGTCTTACTTCGGCCTGCATCATCTCTCCTGTTGTTAATAATATTAACAGCAATCTTAATAATTTTTTCGTGAAGTTAAAAACGAATGCTATTTAAATCATAATTTGAATCATGTAAGCCGCCGGCACAATTTTCCGGCTGTAACTGTCGTCATTTTTTTTTATTTTGTAAATCATTTTACGGAGTAAAAACAGCCTGACTTCATAAAAAAAAGAGGGAAGGAATTCAGGCATCCCGAGCGGAACACCAATAGCACAACAAGGAGAAACGCAGAATGAAGAAATTCGATACCGAGGTCCGCTTAAGCCGCGAGATGAGCTTAATGGACGCCACGCTCATCGGAGTGGGCGCAATGATAGGTGCGGGTATCTTTGTTTTGATAGGAATAGCCGCCGGAGTAGCGGGCCCCGCCATACTTGTTACATTTATGTTAAACGGCTTTGTCGCCTTATTCACCGCCATGTCTTACGCGGAGCTAGGTTCATGCTATCATGACGCCGGAGGCGGATATTTGTGGGTAAAGGAAGGGCTGCCCCGCTGGAACGGATTCATCTCAGGCTGGATGGGATGGTTCGCGCACGCGGTTGCATGCAGCTTATACGCAATCGGGTTCGGCGCTTACTTTGAGCTTGTCTTTCACGAGTTTTCCATAACACTGCCGCACTGGGGATTTCTTTCGCCGCAGAAACTTCTGGCGGCGGCGGCGGCTATAATTTTCGCTTACATAAATTTCCGCGG
>JBJKTB010000035.1:0-6371 GCA_046703345.1 Ignavibacteriaceae bacterium | reverse complement strand
GGATGAACGTATGCTGGGCAAATGATTACGAATATTATTTTAAGAAGATGAAAGCGGCCGGAATGAATGTGACGCGTATATGGATGTGTCCCTGGAACCTGACGTTTGAATGGGAGAATACCGGACTGGGACGTTACGACTTGAATTCGGCGGAGCGGCTGGATTCAATATTAAAGCTGGCGCAGAAATACGGAGTATACATCATACTATGCATAGATTACCACGGTGTAGCGCCGAAGGGAATTGGATTTTTTAAAGAAGACCGATGGATTCAGAATCCGTACAACAAAGCAAACGGAGGGCCTTGCGCTAAGGAAGAGGATCTGTTCACTAATCCGGAAGCGAAGCTTTACATGATGAAAAAATACAAATACATTGTATCCAGGTACGGCTACAGTCCAAATATATTAGCATGGGAATTCTTCAACGAAGCAGATCTGACGGCAGGGAAGTCGCGCGATGTTAATCAATGGCACATAGAGATGGCGGAGTTTGTAAAATCGGCCGACGCTTCCCGTCATCTTGTAACGAGCAGCTCTACCAGAAGCTATATTGAAAAACTGGTGGATGCCTTCAACTCACCTGCGATTGATTTCGCAATGTTTCATGATTATAATTCGTTAAACATAGCTCCTCATTTTGCGGATCTTTACGACGCAACAACCGAGTATTACCGCAAACCGATGATTATAGGAGAATTCGGTGTTGAATTCAGGGGAGGCGATGCAACATACAAAGAAGATCCTGAGCATATCGGCCTGCATAACGGCATCTGGGCCGGGTGGTTCAGCGAAACACCAGTAATACCCATGAGCTGGTGGTGGGACAGCTACATCGACGCTCATAATATCTGGGGCGAATACAGAAACCTTGCGCGGTTTGCCGAAAGAACTGATTTCAAGGCAAACAATTTGAGCTTTAAAACTCTTCCGGCCGGACTTTTGGATTCAGATATAAATGAACAAGCTGAATGCCTGGTAAGATGTATATATGACGGAAGCGGCTGCGCTCTATGGTTTAAAAATCTCCAATATCAGTGGTCCCTTCTGGATACTGCGAAACGCGGAATAGCGGTAGGAGCTTTCACTCAATATGTACCTGACATGAAGCCAGGGAATTATAAAGTAAATTGGTACGATCCCCAAACAGGCAAGTTCACTGATAAAACAGTTGTTTCCGAAGTAAAAATAGACGGATTGCTTAAGGTAAAAGTAAAATCATTCTTAAAAGATCTTGCTTGTATCATCGAACGTGAAAAATAACCGGTTAAAGAAAAGTTTAACAATTATAAAGATTCTGTTTGAATCAAATGCTTCATTAGTGCATTTAGTGTCAAGATTCAAGCGGAATTAAATTACTTAAGCAGCAGCAGCTTATAAATTGAAAGTATTCCGCTGCTGTTTCTTAAAACAGCGCAATAAACGCCTGAAGATACTTTCCCGTTATTTTTGTCTGTCCCGTTCCAGCTTAAATTCCCGCTGTGCGAGAGTCCGGTAAAACTTTTAACAACTTCACCGGTAACAGATATAATATCTATTCTTGCGGTAGAATTCCCGGCAATTTTATATTGAATATTGCAAGAAGGATTAAATGGATTAGGATAAGCCGTAAGAGCGAAGGATCCGGGATTCATGTTGCGCTGAATATTTACATCGCTTACTGCGCCTGAAGATTTAATAACGAAATGACACACGGAAGCTGCTGGAAGATCATAAGAAAAAGAATTATTCACAATACTGTTAACAGGTGCGATTTCCTTTATTTGGGAGGAAGTGCTGTCAAGTTCCCAAACCCTGCCGCTTATAAAATTTTTATCTGAAGAGATTGAAAACTCGGCATTTATATTTTGAGTAAAGCTTTTGTTAATAGCGATGACGTGAATCTCGTTTGTCCCGTCGTCAAGAGAGGCATACACTGATGTGTTTACGCTGTCGTTCGAATTAGAAGGGATATAATAGTTTCCAAAGCGGGAGTAATTCCCGTCGTAATTTCTATAAATTTTATAGGCGCTCGAAACATACGCCGACGAGGAGCCCACAGGCCAGAAAGCGGCGAAATAAACTCCGTACTTGGCGAAAATGCCCAGCACATCTGAAACTGCGATTGCTCCGGATATATCGTTCTCGCCGCCGTATGTAAATTCTGAAAATGACAATTTTGTTCCCGGATAATATTTATTTATAGACGAGATAATGTTCGGAATGAGAGGAAGATGGGCTTTGCCGTACTGGCCTATCCAGCTGTTTTCGGTGTAATTTTTATCCCATAAAGTTCTTGGGGCTTGCACTCTGGCGAGTTTGTCTTTATAAGTTGTTGCCGAGTTATCCGTAATGCGATGAACTCCGATTGCTTCGGGATACCAGTGCAGATCGAGAACATCGAGCAGACGAATACCCGTTGAATCCTGAGCTTGTTTCATTTGATCGAGATAGTAATCGATAACCCACGAATAACTTTTACCTCTGATTACGGTATTCCAGTCGGGTGCACTTTGAAAATTAGTATACGCAGCAAATCCGTAAAGGGCAGGCCCGAATATTTCAGCATCAGAATCTACTGATTTAACCGCTTCGGAAAGACTTACGGACTTTTGTATAAGTTCGCCGCAAGTTGTAGGAAGCGGGTGAATTCTTGCGTGGGTGGAAGGCCAGAGGGCAGGCTCGTTATCGAGCGAATACGCTCTAATCCCGGAAGGAAAGATTGATGTGCCGAACGTACTTGTGAGAAAATGAACATATTCATCCATGTATACAAATCGGTCAGCAGTATCCGGCTTAAGCGAAAAAGGGCTTCCTTTGAAATCTTTCACTTGAGCCCAGCGTGCAGACGGTGCCGTTTCCGACTGTGAAACCTTGCCGTTCTTATCTTTAGCCACAAAGCCGGCCATCTGCAGCGTGACCAGCGAATAAGCATTCAGTGCGATTGCTTTCGATTGAAATCTGGCGGTTACGATACCGGGTATGTTCGCGCTGTCGGGATTATTAATACCAAGAATATATGTAAGATAATTGTCGCTGTTGTAGAAATAATCGCTGCCTGCGTTTGAAGCATTATTTTCCCAGTTATATCCGGTATACCGGTTGCCGCCCTGACGGAAGGCCCCCCATCCCTCGATACCTGTAAGGATGCTATTGGTACCGTATATATAAGGACTGATAGGCTTCAGAGAATCATGTACCGTAATCGTAACCGTTACATTTTGAGCATATGCGACGACGCAGAATTGCGTGAATATTAAGAGAACTAATCTAATGTATCGCATTTGTTGTTTCGTTATATAATTGAATACTGAATATTACATCAAAAATTATTCTCAATATAATTTACCTAAATACTGATAAATCGGCAGGCATATTTAATACTCGGCTTATCAAATTTATAAACAATTATTAAAGTGATAAAAACATGCGTTTTACAGGTAACAGGAAATTATCTTTAATCGCGGTTTTAAATCTTAACTTCGTGGCATTATTTATGAAGTTCATAAACAAGTTTTTAACCAAACCAGTTGTTTATGAAACTAAGCATTCTAGACATTTCGATAATAGTCGCTTACCTGGTAATAAACGTTTTACTGGGCTTACTGCTATCCAAAAGAGCATCTAAAAATATTAACAATTACTTTCTCGGCGGAAATAAAATTCCCTGGTGGATACTCGGAATATCGAACGCCTCGGGTATGTTCGATATTACCGGTACAATCTGGCTTGTAATGCTTCTGTTTATTTACGGTTTGAAGAGCGTTTTTATTCCATGGGCTTGGCCGATTTTTAACCAGATATTTTTGATGATATTTCTTTCGGCATGGCTGAGAAGATCAAAAGTAATGACCGGTGCGGAATGGATTAAGACAAGGTTCGGCAGCGGCAGGGGCGCTTTCTTATCGGAGATGGTAATCGTTGCCTTTGCTATAGTAGGAGTTATAGGTTTCTTAGCTTATGCTTTTAAAGGTTCGGGATTATTCTTCAAGACTTTTCTGCCGTGGAATTTTTCGGCGAACACTTACGCTCTCATTATTATGGCAATTACAGCCATATACGTTATTAAAGGTGGAATGTACAGTGTAGTACTTACCGAGATAATACAATTTTCAATAATGACTATCGCCTCACTGGCCATAGGAATAATCGCTCTATATAAAGTAAGTCCGGAAATGATTAATGCAGTCATTCCTCACGGCTGGGATCAGCTATTCTTCCACTGGAAACTCGAGCTTGACTGGTCGCATATCCTTCCCGATCTGAATCAAAAAATAGCAAGCGATGATTATTCGATCTTCGGTTTCTTCTTTATGATTGTGCTTTTCAAAGGTTTTCTGCTTAGTATGGCCGGCCCGGCTCCAAACTACGATATGCAGAGGATACTATCTACTAAGTCACCGGTTGAAGCAGCAAAGATGAGCGGGATGGTTAATGTTGCTTTGTTCTTTTCAAGATATATGATGATTGCCGGTTTGACGGTTCTAGCTCTTGTGTTCTTCATACCGCAGATAAGAGCTATGGGCGCTAATTTTAATTTTGAAACGATACTTCCCATTGCAATAAAAGATTTTATACCGGACGGACTTAAGGGAATACTTATAGCCGGACTCATAGCAGCATTCATGTCAACATATGCGGCTACAGTAAATGCCGCCCCGGCTTATCTTGTCAACGATATTTATAAAAAGTACATTAAGCCGGACGCGGATGAAAAGGTTTATGTTAGGATGAGTTATCTTATTTCGCTTGCTGTTATTGTAATTGGCTTTATCTTCGGATATATGACGACTTCCGTAAACCAGGTAACTTTGTGGATAGTGAACTCACTTTACGGCGGTTACACTGCCGCAAACTTCTTAAAATGGTACTGGTGGCGCTTTAACGGCTACGGCTATTTCTGGGGTATGGTTTCAGGACTGGCATCGCTTTTTATAGTACCGTTAATTTTTCCCGGACTTAATTCCCTGCAATCTTTTCCTATCATTCTTATACTTTCCGTAATCGGCTGTATTGCAGGCACTCTGCTTACAAAGCCGGAGAGCGATGAGGTGCTTATAAATTTTTATATGACGGTAAAACCGTGGGGCTTCTGGAAACCTGTTCATGAAAAAGTTATAGCGCGTTACCCCGATTTCGAGAGGAACAAAGATTTTAAGAGAGATATGTTTAATGTGGTTGTTGGTATTATCTGGCAACTTTCTTTAATGACTATTCCGATCTACCTTATAATTCATCGCACCGAGTATTTGATTATAAGTTTGATAATTACTGGCGTAACTACGGTTATACTCAAACTAAACTGGTGGGATAAGCTTGAGCAGACATTCGGAGAAAAAAAAGTACCCGGTAATAAAAATATGGAGCCTGAAGCTGAGCTTATAGGTGAAGGCAAATAAGGCCGTAAATTAAAGACAGCGCGCTACGTTCTGCCAATTTTTAACGAATTGATTAAAAATATAGACGCTCTCAGTAAATCTTTCGTCGGTTAATTTTTTAACGGAAGAACCGCCGGCCATTAATTTGATGGAGTTCATTAAAGCGATTAGAAAAGATTCCCTGTTTACAGTTACAAAGTCAATTCCTTCATGCATTTTTACCCCGTAATTATTTATTTCGTTTGAGCCGA
This sequence comes from Ignavibacteriaceae bacterium, assembly GCA_046703345.1. Taxonomy (GTDB): domain Bacteria; phylum Bacteroidota; class Ignavibacteria; order Ignavibacteriales; family Ignavibacteriaceae; genus FEN-1297. The sequence continues at coordinate 764 of JBJKTB010000035.1, read as the reverse complement.
GGACTGCAAATTCAGAATTTAGAAAAGACAGATTTATGTTTTCCCATAGTGCAACGAAAGCGCTTCTATATGTCTTTTCTTCGGGGTAGAGTTTCGACATCACAGCTAGAAGAATTAATCCGTATGCCCGAGATTGAGAACATTCTATCATCTCCGAATAAAGCTCTTGCTCCAAGGCCGTGCATGTAAAACAATTATCAACAAAACTTTCGTTAACTGGATCCCAGCAATATTGCAGCGTTAAATCTGTAATTTTTTTTGCTCCGGAAAGCGCTGCTGCGTCTTTTTCAATTCCCAGGATATAAGACGACTCGAGCAAAAACCAGGCTGACTTAAGATAATGTGCATGTAAAACATTTTCTCTGCGTATAAAACCGCTTCCATTTGAAATATCTTTGAATTCCGCACTCCGGCCTTTCTTTAATACTTCATTATTAAAACTACCGGCATAATCCAAATTTGTGGTGGAGTCGAGCAAATTGGATAGAAGAAATCTAAGCTTTTCATGGCGTGTAGAAACGAACCATACATAGCATAATTCGGTATAAGCTTCTTTCACACGAAGCGAAGTTTCATTAATGTAAAAAGTACTTTCCGAGTATGTGTGATGATAAACGGATTCTTCTTTAATTGAGAAGTGAGAATTTCCGTCACTGTATAAAGCGTTGCTGTACATCTTCGTGGTCTCGTTGAAAGCGAAGCGTTCAATCCAATTATAAGTGTCTATCGCTAAATCAAGAATATTACCGTCGCCCGTAAGTTCA
>JBJKTB010000034.1:0-6810 GCA_046703345.1 Ignavibacteriaceae bacterium | reverse complement strand
CAAAGTAACAAGGTAACAGGGTAAGTTATTAAAATTTATACGGCTGATGACGGAATACGGCGGACAAGTTAGACGGAGAGCGGGCGTATAAAAAAGTTTGAGAATAAACATAAAAAACGCAAATGGGGAAATTTTTAATATGTTTGGAATAAATATGCCTGTGAAATCCAAATCAAGGAATTTCTGTGACCTCTACAAATATCTTCATATTAACCTCAGAATGGCATGACTACAAGGGACGAAACGCTCTTCATTTTTTCGGCCTGTCGGATAAATATGGTCCCGCAGAAATAATTATAGACAGAGTAAAGCCGGTGTTTTTTGTAGACCGGGACGCTGATATTAAAAAGAACGGGATTAATTTTCTTCGTAAGAACGTTAATATGAAAAACTTTGCCGGAAGGGACGTTGATGTACTATATTTTAATACGCAAAGGGAACTGAAAGAAGCGGCTGAGAAACTTCACGAACGGGGAATTACAACTTACGAATCGGATGTTGACCCTGTAAGACGATATTTAATGGAAAGATTTCTAAACGCCGGCTTCTGTGTTGAAGGAACAGCAAATCAGAAAACCGACCGCGCCGTTTTTATAAATCCGAAAATAAAAGCCGGAAACTTTGATCCGGTGTTCAAAATTGCATCTATTGATATAGAAACCGGCGCTAGGAGCGGGGCGTTATATTCAATCGCGATGCATATAACCGGCGGTGAGGAAGAGAAAAAGATAGTGCTTATGGAAGGGCAGCGGCAGAGGAAAGCCGCCGGCTATGTAGAATATTTTGAGTCGGAAGAAGAACTGCTTAAAGGTTTTATTTCACGGATTAAAAAAGAGGACCCGGACATCATCATCGGATGGCATGTTATAGGTTTCGATCTGATGTTTCTGGAGAGGAAGTGCAATGAGAACAATATTCCTTTTGATATAGGAAGAGGCAGCGGAAGAGTAACGCTTAAAAGAAGGAAATACGGAGGATATTTTGCGGCGCTTCCCGGAAGAATAATTATAGACGGGCCTGCTGCTCTTAGATCTTCTTTTTATACATTTGATGACTACAAACTGGAAACCGTAGCTCAGGAATTGCTGGGAACCGGAAAAATAATTACGCCCGACCAGGACAAAATCAGGGAGATCGACCGTCTTTTCAGGGAAGATAAGTCAGGGCTGGCTGAATACAACATAACTGACTGCGTACTTGTAAGCGAGATATTCAAAAAGACAGGTCTCATCGATCTCAGCGTAAAAAGGGCAAAGATATCCGGGCTTCTTATGGATCAGCTTGGGATGATGACGGCAGCATTCGATCATTTTTACCTGCCAAGACTGCACCGCTCCGGCTATGTGGCGCCCACAGTAAGCGACATTGAGGAAAGGGAGCACGCAGCCGGCGGGTATGTATTTGATCCTAAACCGGGAATTTACGACGACGTAGTAGTGCTGGATTTTAAAAGTCTGTATCCTTCTATAATAAGGACATTTAAGATTGATCCTTTATCAAGGCTTCTAAGTGTAACTGACACTATTACATCTCCTTCCGGGCACAGCTTTTCATCCTCCAAGCATATACTACCTGATTTTATAGACGAATTAATGAAGCAGAGGAGCACGGCGAAAAAAAGCGGCGACAAGTATTTATCCCAGGCAATCAAGATACTTATGAACAGTTTTTACGGAGTTATGGGAGCATACAACTGCAGGTTCTATCATCCGGACCTCCCATCGGCGATAACAGAATCCGGGCAGAAACTTCTGCTGGGAAGTAAATCATATCTTGAAAAAGACGGATACGAGGCAGTGTACGGCGACACCGATTCATTGTTCATCAGATTGAAGAAAGGGGAGGGCGATAATGCCGACAAGAACGGCGAAAGACTGGCTTCACAGATTAATGATTACTGGAAGGAGAAAATAAGAAATGAATACGGCGCGGATTCATACTTAGAAATGGAATACGAAAAATATTACAGAAAATTCATCATTACACCGGCACGTGGAAGCGACACCGGAGCTAAGAAACGATATGCCGGACTTCAGGTAAAAAACGGAAAAGAGAATCTGGATTTTGTCGGGATGGAGTTTGTAAGATCGGACTGGACGAGGTTAGCTAAGGAATTCCAGGTAGAATTATACGAAAGAATTTTTCACGAAAAAGAGATACCCAACTGGATCAGATCGGTCGTTCAAAAAGTAAACGCAGGGGAATATGACGACAAGCTTATATACAAAAAGCGGCTAAGGAAAGATATAGATGAATATACCAAGAATATCCCTCCGCAGGTAAAGGCGGCAAGGATGATAGGCACAACCAGCGGCACGGTTTATTATTACATCACGAAGCGCGGGCCGGTTCCGGCAGAGCTTGAGCACGGCGATCTGGATTACCAGCACTATATAGAAAAGCAGCTAAAGCCGATAGCGGATTCGGTGCTTGTACTTCTCGGTGAATCGTTCGATTCAATTACCAAATCTAAACAGCTCAGCTTTTTCTAATTAAATAGTTTAAGGGAATTTTTAGGTGACTGAATTTGCGATAGAAGATTTTGATGATAAGCTTTGGGGAATATTGGAGTAATGGAATGATGGGGTGTTGGATTGGTGGAGTAATGGAAGGATATAAACGATTTGTCTTTATATTTTTTCTTACATTCTGTTAATTAAGTAATTAAAATATTGAAAGAATTAAGATGAGATTGATTTCAATTATTATTATAGCTTTTACGGCAACAGTAACTATGAGCGCGCAAAAACTTTTATTTAAATCCAATAGCTATGAGATTTATTCCGATAAAGTTGTGCAGGGGAAGTACAGCGCGGACGCGAAATCAAGCCGAGAGTTAGTATCTTCTTATATGAGCAATTACCATGAGGAATTAACGAATCTTATAATATTCAAGTTCAGCATAAACGGACTTGATAACGAGAATGAAGCGGGAATTAATCATGAACTCTTATTAAATCCAACGGAAGGAAAAGTAACTTCGCCGGTTTATGTTTTCGGAGAAAAAGACAAGGGGGAGATAAATAAGGGAGATGTAACCGAGCTGGCGGTTAATACAGAAGTAACATTCCGTCTTGACATGAGAAAAGTACTGCGCGATTTAAAGACCAAAGGTTATTTCAGAACTTATGACGGAGCCAAAATAACTGCAGAAGAATTTAAGGGTGTATACATAGCAGGCAGCACATATCCTCTTGACTGGGATTTCCCGGGATTAAAGAACAAGCCTGAGTTCAAATTAACCGATCCGGACGGAGACGGAATATATGAAGTTACTATCAAGTTCGATAAGACGGTTTATCCGGGAAGAAGATCATCAGAATACCGTACTTGGAAACTTAAAAAAGATATATCTGCATACCCTTCGTATCACTCGCCGGATGTATTAATAGACGCGCTATACAACATGTCGCTTGAAGAAATGATGCTCGATATACGGCCTGACGGCGCATTTATGGCGGGCGCGAAATGGCCGGGCATATGGACGAGAGATATAAGCTACAGTATTCTTCTTTCGCTTGCAATCGCGAATCCGGATGCCGCAAAAGCCAGTTTAATGGCCAAGGTAAAGAATAGAAGGATAATACAGGATACCGGAACAGGCGGGGCGTGGCCGGTTTCAACGGACAGGCTGATATGGGCCGCCGCCGCGTGGGAGGTATATTTAGCAACAGGCGATAAAGGCTGGCTGAAATCGAGCTATGAGATAATAAAAAATTCCGCTGAAGACGATATGAAGACTGTCTACGATAAAAATACAGGCATGTTCAGAGGAGAGTCGTCATTCCTTGACTGGCGGGAGCAGACGTACCCCAAGTGGATGGATCCGAAAGACATTTTTTCCTCAAAAAATTTAGGAACGAACGCCGTACATTACGAAGCTTTCATGGTCCTGGCGAAGATGGCATCTATTCTGAAAAAATCGCCGCAAAAGTACATTGAGACGGCAGAAAAAATCGAAAGAGGTATGAACAAATATCTATGGCAGAGCGAAAGGGGATATTACGGTCAGTATCTTTACGGGAGGAATTATTATTATCTCTCACCTAGATCGGAAGCTTTGGGAGAGGCATTAAGCGTCTTGTTCGGCGCAGCGCCTGAGAAATACAGCAGAGACATAATAGAGAAGACGCCTGTTACAGAATTCGGCATTACATGTATTTATCCACAAATCCCAGGGATACCGCCTTATCATAACAACGCGGTTTGGCCTTTTGTTGAAGCTTACTGGACATGGGCATCGGCAAAAACCGGCAACGCTTATTCTGTTGAAAGAGGGCTCGCTTCGATATACAGGGCAGCTGCAATGTTCTTAACGAATAAAGAAAACATGGACGCCGGAAACGGGGATTACCTAGGTACGCAGATAAATTCAGACAGGCAGCTATGGAGCGTAGCCGGAAATATTGGGATGATATACCGTGTTATATTCGGGATATCATTATCGCCTGAAGGAATGAGCTTTTCACCTTTTATTCCGGAAGCTTATTCGGGAAAAAGAACACTTTCGAATTTAAAGTACCGGAATTCCGTTCTAGCAGTTTCTATCGACGGATTCGGCAGTGAAATAAGCGAAATAAAAATGGACGGCAGAAAATTAAAGAGGCCATTTATACCTGCCGATATTAATGGGCATCATAAAATTGAAATTAAGATGAACAACGCTATGCCCGTATCGGGGGGCGTAAATTTACAAGAAGATGATTTCGCGCCGCCGACTCCGGTTGTTGAAACGGAGGGCGGGATATTGAAATGGCGCAAAATTACCGATGCATCGAAATATTATATTTATAAAAACGGTGAGAAGACCGGAGAGACGATGGATACCTTATTCGCCTGCGGCCGGGCGGATAAATTATCCGACTACCAGGTTGCCGCAGTCGACGAGGCGGGGCTGCATTCATTTTTAAGCGAGCCTGTTTCATTATCATCTCCGGATAATACAATAGTTATTCAAGCCGAAGCTCAGAATGAAGCGACACATAACAAGTATAAAAATTATTCCGGCAGCGGGTATGCGGTACTTGATACTAAGTCGTCGCATGATATAAAGTTCAAAGTTACTATTAAGGACGCAGGGACCTACGCGGTTGATTTCAGATACGCAAACGGCGAAGGGCCGATAAATACAGATAATAAATGCGCAGTGCGGACTCTTCTGACAGACGGAGCAAATCCCGAGAGCGTAGTTTTCCCGCAGAGGGGTGCTGATAACTGGAATAACTGGGGATACACAAATTCTAACATAATTAAGCTTTCCAAAGGCGCGCATAAATTTACCTTAACATTCAGACCGTCGGACAACAACATGAACCTAAAAATCAATTACGCGCTGCTTGATTGTATGAGGATTAGAAGATTGAAATAAGCAGCTCATCAATTAAAAAAAATTGATGCAAAAAAGCCGGGATCACAAGGTCCCGGCTTTATAGAAGCTGAATTAGAAATAAATATTATCTTCTCATTCGCTGACTTGCAGGCTTTGGAGGAGCCGAAGTCCAGACGTTGTTATCTCTATTAACATCAGGAAATACCTGACCGGGATCGATAACGACAGAGTCTATCATACTTGTAGAATTATACTTGAATGTCCAGTCGCCCGAGCGCTGCCATATCTCAACGGGAAGGTTAACTTTTCCCGAATGACCGTTCTTCTCTTTCACTTCAACAGTAACCGGCATTACCATTTTATTATTATTCTGTATAGTAATCAGAACTCCCTTTGACGGATCGTTATCGATGTATTTGACTTCTTTAACAGCCTGATCGAGAGTCCAGTCCTTATAGAACCATTCCTTCCAGAACCAGTCGAGATCCTCGCCGGCAGCGTCGTTCATAGTTCTGAAGAAATCTTTAGGCGTAGGATGTTTATAAGCCCATCTTTTAATATAAGTTCTGAAAGCGTAGTCGAATCTATCGGGGCTGAGAATATCATTGCGGAGCAGATAAAGACCGATAGCCGGTTTATAATAAGCCTCAAAGCCGAGATTTCTGATGCCCATATTATCGGCGTAGGTTATAATCGGCTCAATATCTTTTCTTTCCATGAAGCGGGCGATCATAGCGCCGCCTGCGCCGCCGCGCATATACTGGTACTCGCCGTTCTTATACGCTAGCGTGGAATAGATATTTATAAAAGTATTAAAACCTTCGTCCATAAAAGGATATTCTCTTTCGTCGGAACCGACAATCATAGGGAACCAGCTGTGGCCGACCTCGTGGGTTGTTACGCCCCAAAGGCCTCTGCCGCGCGAGCGTATTGAGCAGAAAACGATGCCGGGATATTCCATACCGTTGACATCTCCGGCAACATTAACCATTACAGGATATGGATATTCAAACCACAATTTAGAATTTGTTTCTATTGTACTCTTTACATACTCGGTTGATTTGCCCCATGCAGTATCAGATGAAACCTCGACCGGATAAACCGACATGCAGAGCATTTTCTTGCCGTCGGGAAGGTTTGCTTTAGCGGCGTCCCAAACGAAGGCATTCGAGCAGGCCCAGGTAACGTCTCTTGAATTCTCCATTTTAAAACGCCAGGTTAAACTGCCGTTCTCGGAGGGACGTGTAGAAGCGCTGCCGACTTCATCAGGACTAATAATATAAACTGTGCTGTCGCTTTTGGAAGCCCGGTCGAGTCTCTTTATTTCAGTTGAAGTAAGGACCTGATCGGGATTCTGGAGCTTTCCGGAGCCGACAACTATCATTCCGGCCGGAACGGTAATCGAGTAATCGAAATTTCCGTAATCGAGATAAAATTCTCCCTGTCCGAGATAGGGAAGAGTATTCCATCCGATTATATCG
>JBJKTB010000033.1:0-7690 GCA_046703345.1 Ignavibacteriaceae bacterium | reverse complement strand
CCCTCCGCGGGACATGCCTGCGGAGGGATGATTACGGCAGTCCGCACATATGAAGAAATTTTAAGGGACGATTGAAAAAATTATTCCTCATATTTATAACACTTCTTCCGCTGACGCTTATTAAGGCTCAGCAATCCTCATTCGATTCCACAGTAACAAAAGGCATAAAAGAAATATACGACATCAAGTTTGGCCAGGCTGAAAAGACATTCAAAGGTCTGATGGCCGATTACCCGGACAAGCCTCAGGGGCGGTTCTTTCTGGCGATGATAGACTGGTGGAAAGTACTCATCGATCCGGAGAACGAATCGCACGACGACGCATTTATACAAAAGCTGGAGGATGTAATTTATCTGTGCGACCGGATACTGAAAAAAGATCCAGACAATGAAGACGCTTTGTTCTTTAAAGGCGGAGCGATCGGCTTTAGGGGAAGATTAAGAGCGCTTAGAGAAAGCTGGCTTAAAGCCGCAGACGACGGAAGGCTTGCGCTGCCCATAGTAAAAAGAGCGTGGAAACTGGATCCGAAGAACGTGGACGTACAGCTCGGGTTTGGAATTTACAATTACTTCGCAGCAGTAATTCCCGAAGAGAATCCTCTGCTTAAACCGCTTATGATATTCTTCCCTTCAGGCGACAAGAAGCTCGGGATAAAACAGCTGGAGAACGTTGCCATGAACGGGAAATACGCAAAATACGAATCTCGGTATTTTCTCATGACCATTTATTACGCCTACGAGCAAAGTCCATTTAAGGCCGAAGAATGGTCGAGGATGCTTACAACCGACTTCCCCGACAATCCGGTATTCGAGAGGTGGGAAGGACGGATAAAGGCCAGGGAGGGAAACTACTACGCAGCCGATTCGGTGTTCAAAGACGTTATAAAGAAAGCGACGGAAAATTACGACGGATACAACTTCCCGGCAGTTCTTAGAGAGGCGACTTATTACGTCGGCTATCAATACAAGCTGCTCGGTAAACTTGATTCGGCGAAAGTTTATTTCGGAGAGTGCGTGAGTTACTCTAAACAAGTGGATAAGAAAGAAGCGTCGGGTTTTATTATCAACTCGTATCTTTATCTGGGAATGATAAACGATAAATTGGGGAACAGAAACGAAGCGGTAAAATACTACAACATTGTTATGGATTTGCGAGACTACAGCAATTCACATATGATGGCAAGGAAATTCCTTGAACAGCCTTACAGGTAATTTGAAACGCTGCATGCCGAGTCTGTACGAAATTACATAATAGAAAAAGATAAGATGGATAATGGGAGATGGGAGATGGTAAATGGCTTCAAGCGCTAAGACAATTCATCCGTTTCAAATTTTCACCGTTCAACTATGACCGATGACTGCGGTTTGGCTGTAAGTTCGTAGTTCTTGGTTCTTGGTTGAATGGGGTTACTGAACGGAGAACTTTTTACAAACTGGTTGAAATACTAATACGGTGCAGAGCGCCGATCAATCCGAGTGAGGAATAACCATAATCGAACTGGTAACCGGAAATAACCGCGCCTAATCCTACGTTAAATCCTGCCAAACCCGCAAACGATCCGATAGTAAGCTCGCTTCTTCTCTGGTTATCGTAACCGAATCTGAGTCGCAGTACTTTACTGAGAGTGAATTCGGCGCCAACCGAGAAAGCCTTGAACTTATTAAAAAAGCTGCTTTGCGACTCGTTAAGGTCGTGAAAATCTAAAGAAAGTTTAAGCGGGAGATGCTCCATTTTCTTAGACACTCCGAATACAATATCCAGCGGAAGATCTTCTTTAGTTGAGTAATATGAAGAAAGCTGCGAACCGAGGTTAAGCACAGAGAAACCGAAGTCTATCATATTCTCAGGGAAGGAATAATGGAGACCAAGATCAACGGCCATGGCAGTGGAAGTTCTGTCGGCAAGCTTTGAATAAATAAATTCGAAATTAGCACCGTATGAAAAATTCTTGTCAAGAATATTCGAGTAGCCTAAGATAAGCGCAGCTTCGCCGGCGCCGTAGTCTGTAGTTTTATTGCCGTACTGGTCGTAGCCCGTAAACGTGCCGTAGTTAATATATTTAATACCGCCACCTACCCTGCCGATATTCTTAAGATCGGTGGAATAAGCCAGGCTTGCAACGTTTATATCTTCAAGATGCTTAAGATAAGAGAAAGAGACCTTTGTCCCGCTGAGCAGATCGAGACCTGCCGGATTATAAAAAATAACGTTTGGATCATCGTTATTAGCTACGAAGCTTCCCCCTAATGCCGCGGCACGTGCACTCATATCCAGTTTGAGGAACTGGTACGTACTCTGACCGAACGAATTACTTATGGAGAAGAAAAAAAACACAGGCAGAAACAAAAAAGAAAAAGACAACTTCTTCATAAATCTCCAAAAATTCCGCTACTTATTTAACTATATTATGAGATAAAGGCAAGGGCATTTTGTCTTCACAATTCACTTAAATGAAGGCGGAACAAACTTAATGCAATATTTGTCCGAATAGAAGAGAAAATTGAATTCCTTGCTAAGCGAGGGATGATTAATTAATTTTGGACATAAATTACGGGAAAAAAATGAACGCAGTAAAAACAGTATTTTTGATGACGGTGATGATGCTCTTGTTTCTGTTTGTGGGCTACATGCTGGGAGGAAATACGGGCATGGCAATCGCCTTTGTATTTTCATTAATAATGAACTTCGGCACATACTGGTTTTCTGATAAAGTTGTATTATCGATGTACAGAGCCAGGGAGGTATCGAAGGAAACAGCTCCCGGCCTTTACAAAATAGTAGAAGAACTTGCGGAAAGGGCAAAGCTGCCTGTACCGAGAATTTATGTGATAGACGATCCTACCCCAAATGCTTTTGCCACCGGCAGAGACCCGAAACACGCAGCCATAGCGGCAACAACCGGGATCATACGCGGATTGAACCAGGAGGAATTGGCGGGTGTGCTCGGCCACGAACTAGCGCATGTAAAGCACCGGGATATACTTATCGGAACAGCGGCTGCTACGCTTGTGGGAACAATTACCTTCATTGCTCAGATGGCCGGATGGGCAATGCTTTTCGGAGGCAGAGGCGGCGGAAGAGATGATGACAGCGGTTTAGGTTCGTTATTCCTCTTAATTCTGGCGCCGGTAGCAGCTACTCTTCTTCAGCTTGCCGTATCCAGATCAAGAGAATATATGGCAGACAGAAGCGGAGCCGAATTTTCAGGAAATCCGATGGCGCTTGCTTCGGCGCTGGGAAAGATTTCAGAGGCGAACCGGATAAAGCCTGTTACCAACGCAGGGCCGGCCTCGGCGCACATGTTCATAGTAAATCCTTTGAAAGGCACCGGCGTTACAAAACTTTTTTCTACTCATCCGCCCGTTGAGGAAAGAATAAAAAAGCTTCAAAGCTTGGCAGCTAGAAGATAAAGTTTTTGTTAAGCTCCAGACATTCAGAGTTTAAGGGCAATCGGTAAAGATGACGATCGTACTTTAAAGATATTAAAGTGGTGTATCTTTAAGAATTGGTGCGTATATTAATTTTTCAAAAAGATGAAAAATCGAATATGTGCGGGATAAATGCATAAAACAAATCGTACAACTCTTCTTAAACTGATAAAAACCGGTATTCCGGCGGTATTTTTTATTCTATTATTGATGCCGGCATCATTTACTCACGGACAGACTAAAAGCAACCTTGAACAATTTTACGGATTAATAGATTCCGCTTCTGCCGCACTAAAAGCTAAAATTCCCACGAGAACGAAAGAAATAAGATTAGAGTTCATTCTTGGTAAAACTTACAATGTATTCGAGAACAGGGTATCTGAATCGCTTTACAGCGGAGGAGTAAAACTGGCGCCTAGGCGCCAGTTTTACTCCTCCGCTGTAAAGCGATTCAGATACCCTGTTCTCGAATACATTGTAAGTTTTACCAAGAATGAACTCTAATCTTATTTCTTTCGTTCTCGTGGGAATTTTAGCTTTTAGTGCGGCAGAAGCGGAATCTATTAATCCGTAAAATTGTTCAAGGTTGCTTTTAGTCTGTCCGTGAGTAAATGATGCCGGCATCAATAATAGAATAAAAAATACCGCCGGAATACCGGTTTTTATCAGTTTAAGAAGAGTTGTACGATTTGTTTTATGCATTTATCCCGCACATATTCGATTTTTCATCTTTTTGAAAAATTAATATACGCACCAATTCTTAAAGATACACCACTTTAATATCTTTAAAGTACGATCGTCATCTTTACCGATTGCCCTTAAACTCTGAATGTCTGGAGCTTAACAAAAACTTTATCTTCTAGCTGCCAAGCTTTGAAGCTTTTTTATTCTTTCCTCAACGGGCGGATGAGTAGAAAAAAGTTTTGTAACGCCGGTGCCTTTCAAAGGATTTACTATGAACATGTGCGCCGAGGCCGGCCCTGCGTTGGTAACAGGCTTTATCCGGTTCGCCTCTGAAATCTTTCCCAGCGCCGAAGCAAGCGCCATCGGATTTCCTGAAAATTCGGCTCCGCTTCTGTCTGCCATATATTCTCTTGATCTGGATACGGCAAGCTGAAGAAGAGTAGCTGCTACCGGCGCCAGAATTAAGAGGAATAACGAACCTAAACCGCTGTCATCATCTCTTCCGCCGCCTCTGCCTCCGAAAAGCATTGCCCATCCGGCCATCTGAGCAATGAAGGTAATTGTTCCCACAAGCGTAGCAGCCGCTGTTCCGATAAGTATATCCCGGTGCTTTACATGCGCTAGTTCGTGGCCGAGCACACCCGCCAATTCCTCCTGGTTCAATCCGCGTATGATCCCGGTTGTTGCCGCTATGGCTGCGTGTTTCGGGTCTCTGCCGGTGGCAAAAGCATTTGGGGTAGGATCGTCTATCACATAAATTCTCGGTACAGGCAGCTTTGCCCTTTCCGCAAGTTCTTCTACTATTTTGTAAAGGCCGGGAGCTGTTTCCTTCGATACCTCCCTGGCTCTGTACATCGATAATACAACTTTATCAGAAAACCAGTATGTGCCGAAGTTCATTATTAATGAAAATACAAAGGCGATTGCCATGCCCGTATTTCCTCCCAGCATGTAGCCCACAAACAGAAACAAGAGCATCATCACCGTCATCAAAAATACTGTTTTTACTGCGTTCATTTTTTTCCCGTAATTTATGTCCAAAATTAATTAATCATCCCTCGCTTAGCAAGGAATTCAATTTTCTCTTCTATTCGGACAAATATTGCATTAAGTTTGTTCCGCCTTCATTTAAGTGAATTGTGAAGACAAAATGCCCTTGCCTTTATCTCATAATATAGTTAAATAAGTAGCGGAATTTTTGGAGATTTATGAAGAAGTTGTCTTTTTCTTTTTTGTTTCTGCCTGTGTTTTTTTTCTTCTCCATAAGTAATTCGTTCGGTCAGAGTACGTACCAGTTCCTCAAACTGGATATGAGTGCACGTGCCGCGGCATTAGGGGGAAGCTTCGTAGCTAATAACGATGATCCAAACGTTATTTTTTATAATCCGGCAGGTCTCGATCTGCTCAGCGGGACAAAGGTCTCTTTCTCTTATCTTAAGCATCTTGAAGATATAAACGTTGCAAGCCTGGCTTATTCCACCGATCTTAAGAATATCGGCAGGGTAGGTGGCGGTATTAAATATATTAACTACGGCACGTTTACGGGCTACGACCAGTACGGCAATAAAACTACAGACTACGGCGCCGGCGAAGCTGCGCTTATCTTAGGCTACTCGAATATTCTTGACAAGAATTTTTCATACGGTGCTAATTTCGAATTTATTTATTCAAAGCTTGCCGACAGAACTTCCACTGCCATGGCCGTTGATCTTGGTCTCCATTATTCCTTCCCTGAGAATATGATAGACTTCGGTTTCTCTGTGCTTAACCTCGGTTCGCAGCTTTCTTCATATTACTCAACTAAAGAAGATCTTCCGCTGGATATTGTATTCGGAGTGTCTAAGAAAATGGAGCATCTCCCGCTTAAACTTTCTTTAGATTTTCACGACCTTAACGAGTCGCAAAGCAGCTTTTTTAATAAGTTCAAGGCTTTCTCGGTTGGCGCCGAATTCACTCTCAGTAAAGTACTGCGACTCAGATTCGGTTACGATAACCAGAGAAGAAGCGAGCTTACTATCGGATCGTTTGCGGGTTTGGCAGGATTTAACGTAGGATTAGGCGCGGTTATTTCCGGTTACCAGTTCGATTATGGTTATTCCTCACTCGGATTGATCGGCGCTCTGCACCGTATTAGTATTTCAACCAGTTTGTAAAAAGTTCTCCGTTCAGTAACCCCATTCAACCAAGAACCAAGAACTACGAACTTACAGCCAAACCGCAGTCATCGGTCATAGTTGAACGGTGAAAATTTGAAACGGATGAATTGTCTTAGCGCTTGAAGCCATTTACCATCTCCCATCTCCCATTATCCATCTTATCTTTTTCTATTATGTAATTTCGTACAGACTCGGCATGCAGCGTTTCAAATTACCTGTAAGGCTGTTCAAGGAATTTCCTTGCCATCATATGTGAATTGCTGTAGTCTCGCAAATCCATAACAATGTTGTAGTATTTTACCGCTTCGTTTCTGTTCCCCAATTTATCGTTTATCATTCCCAGATAAAGATACGAGTTGATAATAAAACCCGACGCTTCTTTCTTATCCACTTGTTTAGAGTAACTCACGCACTCTCCGAAATAAACTTTCGCCGAATCAAGTTTACCGAGCAGCTTGTATTGATAGCCGACGTAATAAGTCGCCTCTCTAAGAACTGCCGGGAAGTTGTATCCGTCGTAATTTTCCGTCGCTTTCTTTATAACGTCTTTGAACACCGAATCGGCTGCGTAGTAGTTTCCCTCCCTGGCCTTTATCCGTCCTTCCCACCTCTCGAATACCGGATTGTCGGGGAAGTCGGTTGTAAGCATCCTCGACCATTCTTCGGCCTTAAATGGACTTTGCTCGTAGGCGTAATAAATGGTCATGAGAAAATACCGAGATTCGTATTTTGCGTATTTCCCGTTCATGGCAACGTTCTCCAGCTGTTTTATCCCGAGCTTCTTGTCGCCTGAAGGGAAGAATATCATAAGCGGTTTAAGCAGAGGATTCTCTTCGGGAATTACTGCTGCGAAGTAATTGTAAATTCCAAACCCGAGCTGTACGTCCACGTTCTTCGGATCCAGTTTCCACGCTCTTTTTACTATGGGCAGCGCAAGCCTTCCGTCGTCTGCGGCTTTAAGCCAGCTTTCTCTAAGCGCTCTTAATCTTCCCCTAAAGCCGATCGCTCCGCCTTTAAAGAACAAAGCGTCTTCATTGTCTGGATCTTTTTTCAGTATCCGGTCGCACAGATAAATTACATCCTCCAGCTTTTGTATAAATGCGTCGTCGTGCGATTCGTTCTCCGGATCGATGAGTACTTTCCACCAGTCTATCATCGCCAGAAAGAACCGCCCCTGAGGCTTGTCCGGGTAATCGGCCATCAGACCTTTGAATGTCTTTTCAGCCTGGCCAAACTTGATGTCGTATATTTCTTTTATGCCTTTTGTTACTGTGGAATCGAATGAGGATTGCTGAGCCTTAATAAGCGTCAGCGGAAGAAGTGTTATAAATATGAGGAATAATTTTTTCAATCGTCCCTTAAAATTTCTTCATATGTGCGGACTGCCGTAATCATCCCTCCGCAGGCATGTCCCGCGGAGGG
>JBJKTB010000032.1:0-10358 GCA_046703345.1 Ignavibacteriaceae bacterium | reverse complement strand
GAAGAAACCGTAATTTTAATTTTTTAAGATCGCTATATGATTAGTTAAAAGCATGGCTGCATGCGGGCATTATAGTATGTTAAGTTAATAATTATTTCTCTCTGCAATTTTCTGTACTTTTGCTTTCGTGCTTACTAGAGCTAATGTGCTCTTTTCTTTATTGGGCAAACATTTTATACTGGTCGTATAATGCCATTGCGGTTTCAAAATCGAATCGGGTTCGTATTAAAAAAGCCTCATCTCTTTTTGCCAGAGGAACTTCTTCCTCCCATTCAAGGTTTGAATTCAGAACTGTGTGATTAGCCGTATCTTCAATCGCCCACGAGCAGACGCCGTTCTTCCTCGATTTCATTACGAAGAAAATCAATCCTTCTACCTGGAACTTAACTGCAAGATCGAACCATTTTATTTTATCTTGATCGCTTATCATCTAAGAATTTTCCGTAAAATTTGAAACAATATATCAGAAATAATCTAAATTTAATTTATCAGTATGAATAGATAACTTAAATAAAATTATATGCTTCGAACTTAAAAATATTGCATTCCCTAGTCTGTTAATCTCTTTTATATCACTAAGAGCTTTTAATCGGCCCCATGCCCGGTCAATATTTTTAATATTCCGTCTTCCATTTATTATCGAAGAAAACCTGATAAAGGTTAAATGGTGCCTGATAATTTACTATTTTACGAACTTTTAAAAGTAAATGCCGCCGGCAATATTTTGTGTAATATAACTCCGGGGATTGTGCGGATATGTCCAATAACGCTGATGTGATTAAAATAAAATTAGCATATTCCCGAAATTTCATCCGGACCGGTAATGCATATATCAAGATCATGCAGTATTCCGTCATCAATATTATAAATCCAGCCGTGAACCGAGAGCTTCTGTCCGGCTTTCCATGCATTCCTTACAATTGAAGTATGGCATACGTTTTTTACCTGCTCTTTTACGTTAAGCTCGCACATCATGTTTATTTTATTCTGTTCGTTCGCCACAGCATCTACTTCCGGTTTATGGCTTGCGTATACTTCTCTTATGTGGCTCAGCCAGTTGTCTATTAGTCCGTGCTCCTTGTCTTCCATAGCGGCTTTAACTCCGCCGCAGCCGTAATGTCCGCAGACGATAATGTGCTTTACTTTTAATACTTCTACGGCGTATTGAATTACGGAAAGACAGTTGAGGTCGGTATCTACAACAACGTTTGCTATATTCCTATGAACAAAGATCTCGCCCGGCTGCAGGTCAACTATTTGCGTTGCCGGCACGCGGCTGTCCGAGCATCCTATCCAGAGGTATTCCGGAGTCTGCTGATTTGATAAGTTCAAGAAGAAATTCGGGTCGGATTCCTTAACCTTTTCAGCCCATTTCGTGTTCTGATCGAATAGCTTCTTTAATACTCTCATGGCGAGAAATTCCTTCGAATTTTAATCCCAATATAACTGCCGTGGTTAAATCGCGCAATTAGTATTTTATTTGTACGAAATAGTATATCGATTACTGAGGCATGAAAACGCCTGAATTCGAGTCCCTTATCAGCAATTGAATTGATATGATTGGTCTTAATAATCGGTGGAGTATAATTCAACTTAATGACTGAATTACGAACGCATGAATAATGAGTTATTGCTATGACTATATGCCGTTATGTTCAGCTGCATACTCTTTTACGGACAGCGCTTCAATTTCATCGGCCAGATCTTTTAATATTTTTCTGCCGGATTCCAATTCGCTTAATATTCCTGCCTTTGCGTCCTGAAAAGAATCCTTCAATCCCTCGAATAACCCCGAATAATAGTTAATGCCTTCGTTAAGGTTCTTGATAAACACCATTAAATACTTTTCTTGGCTGGCCGTTACTGAAGCTTTGGTTTCTGCTATCTTAACTTTCAGGTAATCTAAGTAGAGTTTAAGCTCCTTTATAAAAATGTGAGGCCGGTCTGTTCTGGTTATTACGTTTACTCTTCCGTATATATGATCGGTGATTTCTTTTAAGCTCATCAGCTTTGAGAAATAAGCTAAGTTCGGGCCCGGGCATACCGATACTCCTGAACCTTCTGATTTGTTTTCCAAATTATTCACAAGAAGCGCCGAATTACCAAGCCCCACGCATATGCATGCTTTATCTATTACTTTTTCATAGCTTTCGCGGTAATCGTCTTCGGAAGTTTTCTGATTTTCAAGATCTTTAATTTTTAAGTACTGATACTGCCGCGAGGCTGTGCAGATATTCTTCTCCGTGTACTCATTGTTGAATGCGATGAATTTCTTAGGGCACGAGCTTCCCGGCCGGCCTTTTTCTGCTAAAGAAAGTTTCTCAATGTCTTGTGTGTTTCCTTTAAGGCTGTTGAACGGAACCCCGAGAGGGGATATGTTGCTTAAATACAGATCATCTTCTTTTGCTTCTATCAGCTTCTGCATAGTCTGCTCGTCAACCGAAGTAGCTTCAGGCACTAAAAGAAACGGAGTGCCCCATCCGACCGAGTCGAGTTTATACTGATCGATTAAGAACGTATGCTCTTCCGCAGTTCCTACTCCGCCCTGCGCGGTTATTTTTAACGGCATGGGTTTGACAGGTACTGGACGCTTGCGCTCGGTTAAACCGGCAATGATATTCTCGTGCATAGCGTTAACCAGATCATTACGCTTATCTCTGAACTCGGCAAGTATCGGGCCCATAAGATATCCGTCGGTTGCGAACGCGTGCCCGCCGCAGTTAAGCCCGGATTCAATCCTGTACTCGGAAACCCAAAGCCCTTTCTTCGCCAGAAATTTACCCTGAATAAGCGCTGATCTGTAATCGCTTACTTTTAAAATTATTTTCTTCTTTAATTCCCCGTTTATATCCGGATAAAAATCCTCGAACTGCTCAAGGTAACTGTAAAGCCTGGGACTCATTCCCGCAGAAAGCACAAGCGATGAGCGGAGATTGCTGTTGGCGAACCCTCTTAAAGCGGCATGCGCGTCGTTGAATTCTGTGGGAAGTTTTTCTCCTTTCAGGTAATTAACCTTATCGACTTTTGTCATAATGTTTACATCTATGCTTCCCATCGACAGTTTTTCTTTTATCCAGTTCCTGATTTCATCAAGATTAAAATATTTATCGGTTAAATTTTTAAATTCGCGTTTAAGCGATGAGCCGTCGGGCAGCATATTGAAATATTCTTTTATCTCGCTGCTTTTCTCCGCGGCGGCGTTCTTTAATTCTTCAAATTTCTTTTCAGCGAGCTCGTTTATCAGATTAAGGTAGCTGGTTATTCTTTTCGCCCTGAAATCATCCGCCTTTTCCGTAATCTCTTTGTAAGGTATCTCATAAATCGAGCAGTACATCTTCCTAAGCTTTTCGAGAAGTATGTCGTCAACGAGCGAGATGACCGAGTCAATCCCGAACCGCGATACTTTTAAAGGAGTGTCTATCGTAAATCCAATTCCCATTACGGGAATGTGAAATGTATGTGCTTTCATAATCTTCAAATAAATATTTATAGGTTATCAAATAAGCGAACTGGTATTAATTGTATAGATGCGGCTTTTTTGAGCGGTAAATAGACAAATTAATGAGGTTATTCGCAAAGCTATTTCTTCGGTTGAAAAAAATAGTAATAAATTGAATCTATTCCAAGATAAATAAAAGAATGTAACAGCGTTTTACATGCAGAAATTAACGCAGGCTTACCGGTATCCACAAATCCTCTTCTGAATCCGGCGAATCATTTCTATATTTATCTCCCATTACAGCAAAATGAGGCCTGTTATCCGGTACATAACCGGAGCGAGGGAGCCACTCATTAAAAATATAGCTGTACGTCTTGGGCCCTTCGCTTGCAGGTCCTCTGTGTATGAATACCGCATAAAGTCCTTCCGGAGAAATAAACGTTTCCATACCTTCCGGGACGATATCAAAATCTTCGGTTTCAACCGCTGCCCATTTCTCGAAAATTTTATTTGGATTAAAAGCATCGAAGAATAACGGAGCGTACAGCTCAATTGAATAAAGCTCTTTGCCGATGCGGCTTTTTATTTCTTTATGTCTTGGCATAAAGCCGCTCCAGAGTTCGAAAGTTTTGTTCTCGGCAAAAGACATTTTTGTTCTCATTCCAATAAATTTTTTCGCGGGCATTATTTCTATTCGCGGCATATTATATCCCGTCTATTTCAATATCGTACTTATGCAGAAGACCGGTGACTTCATTCAAAGAGAATTTAGCGCGCTTTATCCGGTTATTTTCCGGATCAATAGAATAGTTATAAGAAGTACGGAGGTCCGCCTTTTCCAATACGGTGCCGTCAAATACAGCTCTCGTCAAGTCGCAGCCCGCGAATACCGAATTTGTCAGATCGCATTCTGTAAAATCGGTTTCCTCGAGTTTCGAATTCTTGAATAACGTTTTCTTCAGTTTCTTCCTGAAGAAGGATGAATGATTCAGAATGCAGTTCTCAAATCCAAGCGATAAACCGAAATCATTGCACTGTTCGAACTTTATTCCGAGGAGTTTGCAGTCTCTGAACCTTGCGCCGTTGAATGTAGTTCCCGCTGCTTTAACCATGCTCATATCGCAGGAAGAAAATTCGCAGTCGATAAAAACCACATCCGAAAGATCGGACTTGTAAAAATTGCAGCTGATGAAAGAACATCTTTCATATTCGCCTTTTTCAAGATGATTTTCTCTAAAATCCTCTTTTTCAAAATTCTTTTCGGTAGTATATAAATTATCCATAATCTTGTTCGCTGACTTATAATTTAGAATCTTTTTTCACTTCGTAGTGAGTAGCCAGCGGTTCTGCTTTCGAAAGCAGTCTTCTTGCCTCCGGCTCTATTACGGCAGTTTCGTAATTTTTTCCGGCAAACTCTTTTACAGCTTCCAGACTCTCAAATAAATTTGTAATTACGAACTCGCATTCTGTCTCGCCGTTTTTCCTGAAAATATAACCGCCGAGGTAGCCATTAATTTTTTTAAGTCCGGGGAATATTACATCACTCACGAATCTTTCGTAATTGTCAGCGTTATCTTTCGATGTCCAGCCCTTCCACATACGCGCTATCATTAACAATTCTCCTTAGTTATGATGATAAATTATATTTAGACCAATTTTGGTGAAATATAAAAATAAGTTACTCTCGTATCCTGATAAATTTTTTCTTCCTTTAAAACAGCGCTCTTCCTAAATAATATAAATCATGCTAGGGTAAAAGATAGTACGAAATTGCAAGCGTATAATTTCCTTCCGGAATATTCTCTGCGGATACCGCTAACTTTGTCTCCCTTCCGTATATCTTTTCATCAGCCCAGCCGTCGATGTATGAGGTAACTGAGTTTTTATATTCATCTATTTTATAAATAGCTCCGAGTCCCGACATCTCATTGCTGAATTGAATTTTTAATGAACCTTTTTTATCAAGAGGAACCGACTTGTAATCATCTTTGAAAAGCTGCGCGTAAACTCTTATTTTCGAATAGCCAAGCGTCTCTATTTTAAAATCTTTGTAGCTGAAATTATTGATCTTCTCAGGTCTTATCTGTACAAACTTAGCGTACACCGGCCCTTTCGCGGTAAACTCGCCGTACATCTTGTTTGTTCCCGAATCTTCAGTGCCGGCTTTCATAATGTTCGATACTAATAATACGCCTGCCGCAGTTAATACTGTTAAGACAACGATAGAAAGAATATATTTTTTCACTTTAAGCCCCAAAATAATTTAAATGAATTTATTTGATTTTGAATTTCTGCGCGAATTTATACAAGCTGTTTTATCTAATCGCAAGGCCCGAAGTAAGGTTTATCACTGCTTTTAATAATAGGGAATGAAATTATCCGGCCGTTTTTTGCTGCCGACATTACTGCGGAAGATTCATTTATAAAAACAACTCTTATAAGCAGTCCGTACTGTTCGAAAGATATATTAGAATTTACAATATCCGGATAGGAATCTGTGCACGCTATTGGGTCGAGTATTCTGACTCTTAATTTATTTTTTGAAGCGGCTGCCCCTATATTTAAATTCTGCGGTATCCATGAGCTGTCAAGATAAGTCTGGCTCAACGGCTTAACCGGTTTCCACACTCCGGCCAGAGCCTGCGATTCCGTGTACTTTGTGTTTTCCTCACCGCAGGAAACGAGTATTAAACTGTAAAGAAATAAATTTAACGCTAATAAGTCCTTTAATTTCATTTTTATGGCAAAGAGTAAATTGTCTATTTAACATGAATACATGGGGTTTAAAATTTGCTGCTCCCCCGCGTCAACCGGTTTAATGAGCGGTTCAACCGGCTTTAATATATGAAATCCAATAATAAATAAGTATAACTATTTCTCCAGATTTCCTGCCGCTTGTTTAATCCTTGTTCAAGTACCGGTGATTACGGATTAAAAACATACGAGGTGTTGTTCCCGATGATCCATCCTATTATTCCGCCCACTAATGCGAAAGTGCCTCCGCCCAATTCTATCCCGGTATGCTGATCGTACAAACTTCTCGGATGCGGAGGCCCGCTGTTCCGGGTTACGGCCGATAAATAAAACCCTGCAGCATATCCCAATCCGCCTCCAACGGCGAATGCCGGAACCGAGCCGTACAACATACCGAGCAGCCTGTTTTTGTAATTAGCGCTTTTTATTTTGTTTAAAGGCAGGCTTATCTCTCCCTTCCCGTTTTCAGCTGAATAAATTAAAAGGCTGTCTTTTATGTATGCTCCCTTATCTATGTATAATGCCGCGCCGCTTTTTAATGTTAAACTTAGCTTCCTTGATTTAGCGAAGTTGTTAAAATCTTTGTAAAATTTATCCTTCGTAGTAAAAGAGTTGGGCATATAGACGGATGAACATCCGGCCGCTAATAATGACACAGCACATATAACCGCTAAAATTAGTTTGAGAGACATCTTCCGCATTAAATTCAGCCTGCTCATTATACCGCCGCGTAATTATTCATTTAATTTGTAATGCTTTTCTTCTCAAATTTTAACTAATTGGCAAACAGAAAAATTACTGCTAGTTTAATCTTTCTGATATTACCTTTGTTTCCCCGTTATCTGTTTTATTAATTCGCGCGAGCGGGTTATTTCCCCGTTTACTGTACTCACGGTGAAGGCATTCTTGTAAAAGCCGATTTCGTCTTTCACTCCGAAGTCCCCGCGGGAGATCTCGATATCATAAATATAGTGTACATATGCGGCGCCTTCTTTTTGAGTGAAAGATGAGTAAACTTTTTCGCCGGTTTCGTAATGCTCTACAAACCAGAGATATTCTATCAGTTCCTTAACATCGCTTTCGGTGAAATTTTTCTTCCTGAATATGCCTATTACTCCTTGTCTTTTAAAGAAGTCATACATCGATCTGTCTAGATAGGAACGCTTGTGGACTCTGGAAAGCAGGACGTCTCTCGGATTAGCGGAATAAACTCTCTTAAACTCAAAGTACTTATCAGTTTCTTTCTCGCTTACAAGATCCCTGTAGTAAGCGCTGTACCGGCTCGAAAGTTCCGACCACTGCCTTGCGGAATCGATATCATCAGTACAAAGCAGTATCCAGACGTTGTCCCTTTTGTCCAGCGGCTTTACGCTTACCGTATTCTCGTAATAAATGGAGCCTGCCAGAGAGTCTTCCCTGTAAAAACCGTCGGGCCACTGCGGCCCCGTATATGCCAGATTGTATAATTCATCCTCAGTAAGATTATCCGGGCCGCTTATATTATCCCCGCACGATGCCAAAAGTAATGCGATTATCTGTATGCCGATAAATACTGTAATAGTTTTCATTTTTCCCCGAGAGCTATTTAATTGCCGCTTTACTGTATTGTAATATATCAGAACTATTGAAATAAGCAACATCTTTTCTCGTGTCAGCTCAGTAGAATGTACTATAAATAATTATTTAACCGGGCTATTATTTTAGTAAAACCATCTTTTTTATCAGACTCTTATTTCCTTGTGTCAGCCTGTAAAAATAAACGCCTGAGGTTAAATCTCCGGCGTCGAATATTTTAATATGATTCCCGGCATTTTTATACCCGTTTACAAGAGTTTTTACTGCCCTTCCGAGTATATCGTATACTGTGATATTAACAAAGCCAGGTTTTTCAAGTGAGAACCGTATGGCGGTCGATGGATTAAACGGGTTTGGATAATTGGGGGACAATTCGAATCGGTAATTCTTATCATGAGCAGTAATCCCCTCAATATATTCTGATCCTCCGCTTGTTGTTCTCAGCAAGCCGACTGAGCTGATTGCCCAGCCCAAGTTCTCGTTGTAAAAGAATAATTCGTATACCTCCGAAGATATATTGCTCTCGTAAATTGTGCTCCAATTGCTTCCGCCGTCGGTTGTTTTGTATATCCGGCCGTACAGATAATTATTTACAGCCGATCCGCCGCCTGCAAATCCGGTTTTGTTATTAAGAAAACAAAGCGAGGTAAGCTCGCCGTTATAAAATGAAAACGGCATGCTTATTTTTGCCCAGTTCATTCCTCCGTCGACGGTTTTTAAAAGTTGTCCTCTTCCGCTTAACAATGCGTATCCGCTGTCCGGACTGAAAAAACTAATTTTTCTTATATCATAATCATAATTTTCTTTTGTCCAGCTTCTGCCGCCGTCAGAGGTAAGAAGCCTGAATCCGTTGCCTGTTATCCATCCGCTGCTTTTACCGGAGAAATAAAACTTATAGAGATATACACCGTCTATTTTTTGATAACTTATATCCTTCCATGTTGCTCCCTGATCGTATGTAACATAAATCTCGCCTCCTCCGCCTGCGATGTAGCCGGTCGAATCATCTGAAAAACACATATCAAGAAATTCATGGTAGCCGGCGGGAGTAACGTTCTCCCAGCTGTTGCCCATATCGGTCGTCTTCTTTATTGAGTATCTGTAAGCGAAACCGGTCTCATCGTTAATAAAATATAATTTAGAGTCGAGGAATGTTGCGGGTGACTGAGTATTGTACCAGGTTTTCCCGCCGTCCCATGTTCTGTAAGGATAATCATTGCCTATAATTAATCCCGAAAGAGAATCCTTGAAAAAGAAAGAGCTCGGACTGCTGACCGGCCAGTTGGATTGATACCACTGGGAAAATAAATTCGTATTTGCCGAGAAGAATATAACTATCAATAATTTTTTCATAAAACTTACATCTTTTGGATCCGGTTCTTATTATTATCTGCACGATATGAAATAATGCATAACCTGACTTGTGATGACTATAAATTAAATCAGCCTAAAAAGTTAACGGCAATATTGAAGTCTATAAATTTATCTCCGGGAATTCCAGATTGTAATCTAAAAATCAACGCATGAATTATAACTTGCCTGAAATATCCGACATGAATTGCTTCAGCTCGACCACAAAAAAAAAAAAAAAAAATGATTGTTCTATCTTATACGTTTCTCCGTCAAAAGTTGATATCTCTATCGTAATAGTTCCGATATTAATAGCTTTTATCCTTGTTATAGGAAAAGATTGCTTTCCGCCGAATAGGGAAAGCTTAAACGTTAACAACTCCTCCTTTAAATCAATAAACTTCCCTCCGAGTAAATTACCCGGAGATTTACCCAGCCCTTCATAAATGTAACCGGTTCCGAATAAAAAGAAATATAAGCTGTAAATAATATTAAGAAGAGTAAGATTGTTATACGCATACTGTATATAAGCCGATATAAATGCGAATGCCAAACTTAAAGTCCCCAGGTAAATTTTAACCTTGGATTTTTTCTTGCTTATGAGATCAACATATAATTCTTTCATAAGATTAAACCCCTTTTATAAGCGGCATTATATATAAGACAGTATTAGCGCGCTGCGTTAAACCGGCCGCCGGTAATGATGGTTAAGCTTTTAAAAGATCCAGTGTGTTTTACAACTGATAACCGATTAATAATTGAAATCTGCTTGAGCTGATATTAACAGCATTTTCATATTTCGTATTTATTAAATCTGAAACGCTGAACCAGCCTTCTACAGCGGTTGTAAAATGATAATACCGGTATGAGACTCTTCCTCCTAAATCAAACGCCCATTTTTTAAATAGAAAGCTCATGTCTTCTTCTTTCCAAACTCTATTTGTACCTGCCGGGTCAATAGAACTTCCATAATATCTGTCGGTAATATCCAAGAATCTATTGTATTTGCCGCCCGCTGAAAATGAAATATTATAAAATTTGTACGACGCAAATAATCCAAGGTCTAGTGTCTTTAATATATATTCGTCTTCGTAGCCGTTCGCCCAGACATTTGATTTTCCGCCTGTAGTTGAGTAGCTGATAAAAGGCATTAATGAAAAATTAGAAATAACCTCCTTTTCAAAACTTAACCTAACGGTCGGAGTTAATTTGAATTCATTACGGGAATAAGATTCTGAAC
>JBJKTB010000031.1:0-3760 GCA_046703345.1 Ignavibacteriaceae bacterium | reverse complement strand
CCTATATAGATGCTCAGAGGGAAGTTGAATCTATATATAAGAACCAGGACGAATGGGCCCGGAAATCGATACTAAATGTAGCGAGGGTCGGTAAGTTTTCAAGCGACCGGGCGATTAAAGAATACGCCGATAATATTTGGAACGTCGGTCCCGTTAAAATAGATAATGAATAAAATTCATCCAAGATCATTAAACTGCTTTCCCATTTAATCCTTGATTATTTAAGAAGTTAAGGGTAATTTAAGTAAGAACTTACGTAAATAATTATATAATATTATGAAGCTAGATATTATCCAGCAGCTCGGAGAAGCTGCACTGGGCAGCCGGCTAAAACGGTTGAGTGATTTTCTTGGGCAGGAAGTAGCCCGAATTTACAAAGAGCAGCAAATAGATTTTGAGCCGAAATGGTTCACCATAGCAAGTTACTTAATTGAATCCGGTCCTTCCTCTGTGAACGATATTGCAGCTGGGACAAGATTTACCCACCCCGCAATAGTGCAGTTTACGAACGAAATGGTAAAAAGGGGAATAGCAGAGGCAGTTAAAGATAAGCGCGACAGGCGAAGGACGATAGTATCCCTTACTTCAAAAGGGAAAAAAAATATGGCGGCGCTTAAGCCGGTGTTTGAGGATATCGGCGGCGCAGTAAAAGAAATTATAGAAGAAAGCGGCTTTGATCTGCTCGGGGCTTTGAGCTCTGTTGAGAAAACGTTGAACGGCAGAAATCTTTACTCGCGAGTTTCCGGCAGAGTAAAAAAGCGGCAGATGGACGAAACCGAAATAATCAGGTATTCGCCGAATTTAAAAGAAGAGTTTGAAAAACTAAACCGCGAATGGCTGCTGAAGTTTTTCGAGATAGAGCCAGAAGATGAGGTGATTCTTTCAAATCCTGAAGAGCGGATTATAAACCGCGGAGGGGAAATCTTTTTTGCCAGGAGCGGCGGAGAAATTGCCGGCACCTGCGCAGTAATAAATATTGATGATGAAACGTACGAGCTGGCGAAAATGGCGGTAACCGAAGAGCACCAGGGAAAACAGATCGGAAAGAAACTCGCTCTTGCTGTTATCGGTTTTGCATATTCAAAAGGGGCCAAAGCTTTAACGCTTGAGACAAGCGGGAAACTTACCAAAGCGGTGAACTTATACGAAAGTCTTGGTTTTGAGAGATATAAAAGAGAGGAAGAGACACACTATAAAAGAAAAACTTTTGCAATGAAGCTGAAGTTGAAGTAGAAGCAAAAATCAATCGAAGAAATCTTACAAAAACCGGGAAAAATATTTTGTGAGTCGTCCCCAAAAGGTTATCGCACGTGACGGGGTATAAAAACTATTATGATTAAAATGGTTATAATTATAGTATTAAACTAATACGAGAAAAATATGAATTCGGAAAAGATAAAAGTACTTGGGATCTCCGGGAGTTTAAGAAAGTCTTCATTTAACACAGGGCTGCTGAGGGCGGCATCGGAAATTCTTCCGGATAATATGACGCTGGAAATATTTGATTTGTCAGAAATACCGCTATACAATATTGACTTAGAGGCATCAGGAACTCCCGAACCAGTAATGGTATTCAAAGAAAAAATAAGAAATGCTGACGCACTGCTGTTTGCGATTACAGAATACAACTACTCGGTATCAGGCGTGCTGAAAAACGCCATCGACTGGGCCTCCCGGCCGGTTAAAGATTCGCCTCTTTCGGGAAAGCCTTTTGCCATGATGGGAGCGGGAGGCGGGCTCGGTACGGCAAGAGCTCAATATCATTTCAGACAAATTGCCATTTTTACGGATATGGTAACTTTTAATAAGCCGGAATTAATGGTGCCGAAAGCCTTTGAAAAATTCGATTCCAACGGTAATCTGACCGATGACACTGTACGTGCGAGGATAAGGGATCTTTTAACAGAACTGGCAAAATTGGTAAATCAAAATAAGTATAAAATCAGAGACTGATTTAAACATTATAATTCGGCTGCTTAACAGCTTTAATTCGAAGCCTTTTATAATCGATAAACCATCTGCCTTCTTTATAATTTGTAGCTTTTAACTCATCTTCGATCAGTTTTATTAATTCAGTTTTAACATCGGCGGAAACTCCTTCAAACAAAGTTTTACCGAACATATCGAGCCAGTCGGCAATTGAGTCGCCATCATTCAAAAAAGTATCCCGATCGAAGTGGGCCGCGTAAAGGACTCTAAAACCCGCAGCTTCAAGAAGAGAACAATATTCTCCGACGGAAGGATAGTACCAGATTTCCTTTTCAGCGTTTGAACGAAATCCGTTTTGAGTTAATATCTTTTTTGTTGCCTCATAAACTCTCCCTATATTTCCTTTGCCGCCGAATTCCGCTACAAACCTGCCGCCGGGCTTTAAGGAACGAGCAATAGAATTTACGGCTTTTTCCTTATCAAGTACCCAGTGCAAAACGGCGTTGGAAAAAACCGCATCGTATTCGACAGATAAATTTAAATCAGCTGCATCCGCTACAAAGAATTTTATGTAAGGATAAGTTTTCTGAGCGGTTTGGATCATTGCCGGAGAGCTGTCGATTCCTGTCACATCAGCGTCGGATTGTGCTATCATTGCTGTAAGATGTCCGGTGCCGCAGCCTAGATCAAGTATCTTTTCTCCTTGTGCGGGTTCAAGAAGATTTAGTACATCCTCGCCGAACTTATAAACATAAGAATGCTTTTCGGTGTAAAGCCCGGTGTCCCAACTATATTTAACTTTTTCTTCTGACATAAAAATATACCGGCAATAATAATTGTATGTACTATAATAATAAATTAAAAGAAACGATGTAAGGAAGAATCAAAGCAATAGCTCTTTGCCGGGTTCGGCTTCGTAAACTTTGGTGCCTTTAAAGTTTTTAAGAATCGCAGCGCCCATCCAGTCGATTGCCGGCGGATCGCCGTGAACAAGAACAACTTTACCCGGTTTAAGTTTCTTTACAATTGAAATAAGCTCTTCACGGTTTGAGTGAGCCGAAAATCTGAATTGTTGAATTGAGCATTTTATTTCAATTTCTTCCAGGTCATCCAATATTATTTTAGAACCTCTTTGAGCATTTGCATATTTATATCCGGGAGTATTCTCCTCCATGTAGCCTACCGTAAATATAGCGCAGTTATTTCTTCTTACCCAGTGATTGGCAAGTTTATAAGATGCAGTGCCTTTCATCATCATTCCGCTGGGAGCAAGAACAATACACGGATTTTTAAAAAACTCCTCTATATTGTCAATTTCATACAGGTCAAGCTGGGGAATGGACCGGATCTCAAAATCTTTGTCGGTCCGGTTAACAACGTAGCGGTTATAATCGTAAACACGGCTTATTTTTTCAGCGATTCCTCCCGTATAGATATCGGTAACAGTCAGCTTTCCTTTCTGCATTAGAATCCAAATTGTAGCGAGTATCTCCTGCATCTTGCCTAAAGAAAAAACAGGAATAAGAATTGAACCGCCTGAATTCATAATATTATTGATGGCATTTGCAAGCCTAGCCGCTTCAAGGTTCCATTCGAGAAGAGTAGCCGAATCGGTAGCGCCGTAAGTGGTTTCGAGAAGCAGAACATCGGCTTTAATTTCAGGCAGATCGGCCCCGGGGATAAGCATTTGCGAATCGAGATTTATATCGCCGGTGTAAAACAAAGTTCTCCCGTCAAACTCAATTAAGATACCCGCAGATCCGAGTATATGCCCCGCGTCGAAAAATCGGCCGGTAATTTTAATATCGTTTCTCCTGCCGAAGCCGTTTAG
>JBJKTB010000030.1:0-6384 GCA_046703345.1 Ignavibacteriaceae bacterium | reverse complement strand
ACGACAGGGCATACATCCGCTTTCACGGGAGAAACGCTGAAGCGTGGATGAAGTCGATAAATAATTTCGGTAAAAGGCAGTCGTATGAAGAGCAGAGCGAGCGCTACAAGTATCTTTACTCGCCGGGTGAATTGGTGGAAATACAGCAGAAGATAATGGCCGTCCGAGAGAAAGTGAATGAGATTTATGTGATAATGAACAATCATCCAACGGGCGATGCGGTGGCCAATGCTTTTGAGCTGATTCATCTGCTTGAGGAAAAAACAAAAGTGAACATGCCGACTACAATCATAAAGAAATATCCGAGATTGGAGAATATATCATTAATTCATGAAAATTAATTTTATAAAAAATTAAATAATTCTCTCATCTTCGAGGGAGGGTGTCTCGATTGAAAATCGAGACGGGGTGGTGTAAAGCCAAGCAACCTAAAACCCGCAGCAACCATGAAAACCTTCAACCGCAAGGAACTTAAGTCCCGAAGAAAAAGCCTGCGCAACCACTCCACTTTAGCCGAGGTAATCCTCTGGAAGCACCTTAAGCGCGGGCAACTGGACGGAAGAAAATTCCGCAGGCAGGAAAGCATAGGTCCCTTTATTGCCGATTTCTACTGTCCTGTGGAAAGGCTAGTAGTTGAGCTTGACGGACAGGTACACTTTAACAAGGAAGCCATGAAGTATGATGCCGACAGAACTAAGTACCTGAATAACCTGGGTCTGCAGGTTGTCAGGTTTGAGAATAAGGAGGTGCTGTATAATGTTCGGGGCGTGCTTCAGGAGATTAGGGCTGTGTGGGGGAAGTGAGCGTTTCTATAACCACCCCGGCTTCCGCCTAAGGCGGAAGCCACCCCTCCTTGAAAAGGAGGGGATTATAAAATATCTAAGTCCTCAATATTTATAGAAATATTTATGGAATTTTCTTTTTATGTGCTGCTGTTAATGAGTTTGTAAGATTATTTGAGAATTAGTTATGCGCATAATATTTCATCTGGATCTTGACGCCTTCTTCGTGTCCGTAGAGCGCGTACTCGATCCGTCTCTTGAAGGGAAACCGGTTATAGTCGGCGGCGACCCGCACGGCAGGGGAGTAGTGGCTGCCTGTTCTTACGAAGCCAGGCACTTCGGACTTCATTCCGCCATGCCTATAAGAACGGCATATAAGCTTTGTCCGCACGGCGTTTATCTTCACGGCCACTTTAAAGAGTATACTCGTTACTCAAAAGCAGTGAAGAATTTATTATCTGCCTATGCGCCGGTAATAGAACAGGCGTCAGTAGACGAATTTTACATGGACTTTACCGGCTGCAGAAAGATGTACGGATCAATGTTTGCATTTGCCTCGCATCTTCAGAATGAAATATGGGAAAAACTTTCCCTGCCTTGTTCGATAGGAATCGGGGGCAATAAAACAGTTGCAAAGATAGGCTCGGATTGTATGAAGCCGAAAGGGATTACTTAAAAAATTCCGGGTATGGAAAAGGAATTCCTTTCTCCTATTCCGGTTGAAACAATACCGGGTGTTGGAAAAGTTACCTTAAAGGAATTGAACTCGAAGGGGATTTACACAATAGGAGATATAACGAGGCTGCCGCAGGATTATTTTGCCGCCGCGTCAGGCAAGTACGGTATCGATCTATGGCGCAAGGCTCACGGCGAGGGGAGCGAATATTTAACAGTTGAGCGCGAGCAGAAAAGCATATCAAAAGAAACTACTTTCAATAAAGATGTTCTGAGTGATGAAGTCATCGAGAATACATTGTTCGATCTTACAGGGAAAGTGTGCCAGTCGATGAGAGACTTTAACTGGCAGGCATCCACAATTACCGTTAAGCTGAGGTATTCGGATTTTCAAACTTTAACGCGTTCAAAAACAATAAAGCGTCCGTCGGATGACGATAAGATTATCTTCGAAACCGCGAAGCATATACTCGCTAAAGCCAATACAAGGCGTGTTGCGGTGAGGTTGATCGGAGTAGGACTGACTAAATTTAATGAGGCTTGCGAACAGGGTATTCTCTTTGAAGATGAGGAGACGAAGCGGAAGAGACTATTTAAAGCCGTAAACGCATTAAGAGGCAAATATAATTATGATATAATTAAAGTTGGAAATAAATCAATATGAAATTAAAAATGTATAATACAAGAATTAATTGCCGGTGAGCGTAATTCAATTTATTCAAGATTATTTAATCCGCATCGTACATCATCCCGGAGGCCATTTCATCTGGCGTCCGCCGAGCAGATGCATATGGAGATGATAAACTTCCTGTCCTCCGTTACCGCCGCAGTTGAGAACTAATCTGAACCCGTCCTGATCGACCTTCATCTCTTTAGCCAGATGGTTGGCCGCATCGAAAAGATCGCCGAGCAGCTGAGCATGTTCATTGCCGCTTATATCTGTAACTTTAGGAATTTCAACTTTGGGAATAATAAGAATATGTACCGGAGCTTGTGGATTTATATCTTTGAATGCAAGGATAGAATCTGTTTCAAAAACGATATCGGCGGGAATTTCCCTGCTGATAATTTTCGAAAATATTGTATTGCCCATGATTAGTCTTCCTTCTCAATGCCGTATTTTTTAATCTTATTGTACAAATGGCTCCTTTGAATTTCAAGTATCTCAGCCGTCTTGCTTATATTCCAATCGTTGGCGTTAAGCTGTTTGATTATAAACGCCCTCTCGGCTTTTTCTTTAAATTCTTGGAAGGAATTGCTTGAGTCGATTATATCGTCTATCGATTTTTTGCCTGCGGTAAAAAGGAACTCAATATCTTTTCGTCCCACCGACTTCTTGTCAATCATAATAATTATTCTTTCAACCGCGTTGCGCAGCTCTCTTACATTCCCGCTCCATGCGAGTCCTTGTAGAAATCTCAATGCGTCATCTTCGAAAATGACAAACTGCTTCTTATGTTTTTCGGTTATATCCGTCGCGAAATGATTAACAAGAATGGGAATATCTTCAGTCCTTTCCCGGAGCGGGGGAATGCTAATCGGAATTACGTTCAGACGGTGAAACAGATCTTCCCTGAAATTTCCCTTCTCAATTTCTTCTTTAAGATTTTTATTGGTTGCCGCAATAATTCTCACGTCAATCTCAATCTTTTTTGCGCCGCCCACTCTTTCTATTTTATTGTCTTCTATCGCCCTGAGCACTTTGGCCTGAGCCTGAAGGCTCATATCTCCTATCTCATCTAAAAAAATTGAACCTTTATTCGCCAGCTCAAATTTACCAATTCTTTGCTGAATAGCACCGGTAAACGAGCCTTTCTCGTGCCCGAACAACTCCGACTCGATAAGCTCGTTCGGTATAGCGGCGCAGTTAACTTCGATGAACGGTTTGTCTTTGCGTCCGCTTTTTTGATGGACGGCTTTTGCGACTAATTCTTTCCCGGTTCCGTTTTCGCCCGTTATAAGCACTCTGGTATCTATGGGAGCAACTCGTTCGATAATTTCAAGTATCCCGGTTATTGCCGGACTTTTGCCGAGGATCTTTTCGTCGCCTGCAACTGTTTTTTTATATTCTTTATTCTCCTCAAGAAGTGCCGATTGTCCGACGGCATTCCTTACGCTGATTAACAGTTTATCCCTGTCAATAGGTTTTTCAATAAAATCGAACGCGCCGAGTTTTGTAGCTTTGATAGCATTCTCTACGCTGCCGTGAGCGGAAATGATTTTAACTGATATCGACGAATTTATCTCTTTAGTTTTTTTTAAGACCTCAAATCCGTTCATCTCAGGCTTCTGAATATCCAGCAGTGCGCATGAATACTGATCAGAAGATAACTTTTCAATCCCTTTAACGGCGCTTGTCGAATAATCGACTGCGTAGCCTTCGTAATCAAGGATTAGTTTTATGCTTTCGCAAATTTCTTTTTCGTCGTCGATGATTAATATATTGTTCATAAGTGATATCGTATATAAAATAAAGTTCTTATCAGCATCACTTGCGATGGAAGAATATTTTTATTCTTCTTTAAAATCTCCCCGAAAATATCTCCCA
Source organism: Ignavibacteriaceae bacterium (assembly GCA_046703345.1). GTDB lineage: Bacteria > Bacteroidota > Ignavibacteria > Ignavibacteriales > Ignavibacteriaceae > FEN-1297. The sequence goes on along the minus strand of JBJKTB010000030.1, from coordinate 2,379 downwards.
GCTTGTTGGTCTGCAGATCGCGCATGTCAATAGAATTTTGGATTTCAAAATTCTGTTCAAATACTTCCACAAAATAACCAATAAGATTAGTTAAATCAAAGAAATTGGAAGAGTAGGAGAGATAAGCGCTTCCGAAAAAATGAGCGAGTTTATCCTTGTCGCCGTAATCGTCATCCGGTGTGTCGAAGAAGAAGCGTTTAGGAAGGTTTTCGTCTTTTAATTGGAATATAGAATCCGGCGCTGAAGTCAACCGGAATTTTACAATAGAATTAATGAGCGGCAATCTGATATAAATTTTATTATAAGGGATAACGGCAAACGTTAATTCGAATAAAGCTTTTGAGTAATTGTAGTTTTCAAATTTTACCGTGCGTAAATAGATAGTATCGGCAAGAGCCAGATCATCGTTTGACTGTTGAAGCTGTTCATAATAACCGGAAGCTATGAAACCGGACAAATAATTAACAGCTTTGGACAGATCGCTCTGCTGTGGGAAAGCACAACGGGGCGCGAAAACTATCATTGCCGATAAGTAAAAAAATAATTTTCTCCATGCAGAGCCCCGGCACGAAAGTTTTCGCCTCAAGTTTGGATTACTCCGGGATTGAATCTAGGTATGTCGTCGTTATTGTCAGCTGCAGTCAAAGCCATTGAAATATACTCTCTCGTAAGTGCGGGATCGATTATCTCGTCAATCCATAAACGCGCAGCTGCGTAAAGAGGAGTACTTGTTTCATCGTATGAGCGCATTATTTCTTCGAGAAGTTTTTTCTTCTCTTTTTCATCAAGTGCTTTGCCGCTCTTCTCAGCTTGCTTTAGTTTTATGTCGAGAAGAACACTGCTTGCCTGCGCGCCGCCCATAACTGCGATTTTCGCGTTCGGATAAGCAAAGATAAATCGCGGATCATAAGCCTTGCCGCACATCGCGTAATTGCCTGCGCCGAAACTGTTGCCGATTATGACAGTTATTTTCGGAACAACCGAATTAGCAACCGCATTAACCATCTTCGCGCCGTCTTTAATTATTCCGCCTTGTTCAGCCCGGCTTCCTACCATAAAGCCGGTTACGTCCTGAAGAAACACGAGAGGAATTTTTCTCTGGTTGCAGTTCATTATAAAGCGCGATGCCTTATCCGCGCTGTCGGAGTATATTACTCCTCCAACCTGCATTTCGCCGGTTTCAGTTTTCTGTACGCTCCTTTGATTTGCGACTATGCCTACCGCCCAGCCGTCAATCCTCGCGTAGGCGGTTATTAAAGTTTTTCCGTATCCTGCCTTGTACTCGTCGATTTCCGAGTTGTCAACTATTCTAGCAATTACTTCATACATATCATACGGCTTTAACGGATCTTCAGGAAGAAGTCCGTAAATTTCAGCCGGCGAAAAGATGGGCGAAGCGCTCTCTATTCTATTGAAGCCGGCTTTAGTATTAACACCGAATTTCCCGGTCAGACTTCGGATCTGTGCTAAACACTCTTCGTCGTTTTTCATAACATAGTCGGTTACACCGGAAACATTCGATTGAACTCTTGCTCCTCCCAAACTTTCGTTATCTATTACTTCACCTATAGCGGCTCTTACAAGATGAGCACCCGCAAGAAAAACCGAACCTTCACCTTCTACAATAAGAGCTTCATCGCTCATTATGGGAAGGTACGCTCCTCCGGCTACGCACGGCCCCATGATGGCTGCGATCTGAGGGATTCCCATAGAAGACATAACCGCATTGTTCCTGAAAATTCTGCCGAAGTGTTCTTTGTCGGGGAATATTTCCTCCTGAAGCGGAAGAAAAACTCCGGCGCTGTCGACGAGATAGATTATAGGAAGTTTATTCTCTATTGCGATTTCCTGCGCGCGCAGGTTCTTCTTTGCTGTGATAGGGAACCACGCTCCTGCTTTTACTGTAGCATCGTTTGCAACAATAACGTGCTGCCTGCCGTTTATTTTCCCTATACCGAAGATAGTTCCCGATGATGGTGCGCCGCCGTATTCATTGTACATGCCGTAAGCCGCGAAAGTACCGATCTCATAAAAATCGTTTTCATTATCCAGAAGCATTTTTACGCGTTCCCTCGCGGTAAGCTTTCCTTTCGATTTATGCCTCTCTATCGCTTTCTTTCCGCCGCCTGATTTAATCTTATCTTTTTCGGCGTTGAGGTTGCGGATTAAATTTTTATAATAATCCTGTTTTACAAGATAAGCTTCGTTCTCCTGAACCGGATTTCCAATTCTGCTCATATAATTACGTGATGTTTAAGTGTTTATTAATTTTAGTCTTTCAGCAGCACTCTTGAGATAACAAGCCTTTGAATTTCGGAAGTACCTTCGCCTATAGTAAGAAGTTTTACGTCCCGGTAAAATTTTTCAACCGGATAATCT
>JBJKTB010000029.1:0-8075 GCA_046703345.1 Ignavibacteriaceae bacterium | reverse complement strand
GTACGTCGTCGCTTGGCAGCAGTTTTAAAAGAGCTTCTTTGGAATTTATTTCTGTCATAACAGGGACTTCTGTTTTCAAATTAATATTAATGATGATGAGCGGCGCCGGCGTCAAAATCACCGATCTGATCCCTCGTGCGCGGCATAGTGCCTTCGCATCTGGGACTGATCGAAAAAATCTTTCCCGGATTAAGTATATTGTTCTCGTCTATAACCGATTTTATCTTCTTCATCATGTCAACGCCTGGAATACCGGCTACCTGCTCAAGGAACTGCTTTTTCGCGATGCCCGTTCCGTGCTCCCCGGTTATCGTTCCTCCCAGCTTTATCGCTTCATTGAAAATAAAATCGAATCCCTTGTGCGCTCTTACTATCTCGGCGTTATCCCTTTCGTCGGTAAGACATGTGGGATGAAGATTTCCGTCGCCTGCATGACCGAAATCGCCTATGCTGACGTCGAATTTTCGCGCGGCTTCAGTAACTTTTTCTATCATTACAGGAAGCTCGCTTCTCGGAACTGTCGCGTCCTCAAGTATTGTTGTCGGCCTTCTTCTGGCCAGTGCGCTGAACGCGCTCCTTCGCGCCGATTTTAAAAGTAGAGCTTCCGACAGAGATGAAGCCTTCCTTATAAACGATGCGCGGTTCTTCGTTAGTATACCCGTAACAGTATCGGCGTCTTCTTTTACTATACTTCCGCGCCCGTCAACTTCTATCAGCAGAATCGCTTCGCTGTTCCGCGGCAGACCGATCTTGGTATAGTCCTCCACGCAGTTGATCGTGGTGTTGTCAAGGAATTCCATCATGCATGGAGTTATGTGCGCTGAGATTATGTCCGATACAGCTTGCGCCGCGTCTGTCAGCTTGTCGAAATATCCTAGCATGGTTATAGATTCAGTCGGCAGCGGAATTATCTTCAATAAAATTTTTGTTATTACTCCGAGAGTCCCCTCGCTGCCTACGATAAAGTCTCTGAGATTATAGCCGGCTACATCCTTAACGTTCTTTCCCCCCGTCTTAAGCAGGTCGCCGTTGGGTAGAATCATTTCGGTGCCGAGTACGTAGTTCTTCGTTACGCCGTATTTTAAGCCTCGAAGTCCTCCCCCGTTGTTGGCAACGTTCCCTCCTATCGAGCAGACGTTCATGCTTCCGGGTTCGGGCGGATAAAATAAACCAAGCTTCTCAACTTCGTTCTGCAGCTTTGCTGTCACAACTCCGGGCTGGACAGTTATGGTTAAATTCTTCGTATCTATTTCAAGTATTTTATTCCATCTGGTCATCACTATAACAACGGAATTCTCAACCGGTATCGCGCCTCCGCTTAATCCGGTGCCCGCGCCGCGCGGCACAACGTTGAATCCCGCTTCGTTAGCAAGCTTTAATATTTTCGATATCTGTTCATCATCCTCCGGGAACACTACCGCTTCCGGTAGCTGTTTGAAGATTGCCGTTCCGTCGTATGAATAACAAAGCTTGTCTTCTTCGGAATCGGTGAAGTTCTTTGCGCCTACTATCTTCTTGAGCTGTTCTTTTGTTTTATTTTCCATTTTAATTCATTTTTTTCTCTTTAAATTTAACTATTATTTCCCTTTAACATAACTATTTAGTCATCATTTTTGCTTTTATATTTTTAAAAAAATTTTCTTGCGGGTGAATAATTAATTATTGGCGGCTGATTTTATTATGAATATCTGCCGGAAGCTGATCTGAATTTTATCATACAGGGCGTTATAACTTCAGCATGATTTTAAGTACAGCCAGTATAAGTACGGCTGAGAATATCTTCTTAATCTTTTCCGGTGATGTGCCCAGTACAATCTTTACGCCGGCGTACGCCCCTAACGCGGCACCCGCACCCATTGTTAAAGCGGCGGGAAGATAAACGTAGCCGGTCTGAAAATGAGCTTGCGGAATTCCCGTTTTCTGCAGCGAGTAAGATACCGCCGAAACTATTGTGGTGGCTGCTACAGCCGCCGCTGATGTTCCTATGGCTTTCCTTATTTCTAGCCCGTAGAAATAAATAAGCGCCGGCACGAAGATTATCCCCCCGCCTACTCCCGCGAATGCGGCCAAAGCTCCCGCTGCCAGTCCGAATAAAATTAAATACCTGTTATCTTTTATAAGCTTAGCGGCGGCTGACTTTTTTTTCACCCCTCCCCGTTCAAACATCATTTTTATTGCTGTTAGTGTAAAGACAACTGCGAATATTACTTGAAGATACTCGGGCTTGACTTTTACTACTTCGAACGTGGATATTAATGCCGATAAGGAGCTTCCTCCGGCGAGATAAGCCGCCTTCTTCTTATCTAAATTTTTTTTTATGAAATGATTTATAAATGAGCTGGATGAAGTAAAAGCGGCCGCTAACAACGAGGTGCCTATAGCTATATAGGGAATTAGAGATATTTCTGCGCCCGTGTATGGGAGGAGAATGTAAAGCGAAGGGACAAACACAATCCCTCCGCCTATTCCGAGCATGCCGGCAAGTACGCCGGTAAACAAACCTATAACTAAGAATATAACCGAAAGAAACAGCTCGCTCAATTAATATTCAGCAGTTTGTCGTAAACAGCGGTATCGTTAACAATCTTAAACGCGGTCTGGAACTGCCTGTCGTACTTCAATCCCTCGCGGATCATTCCGTCAAGACCGTAATATCTGGAAGCAAGCTCAATCTTGATTTCCTGAAGAAGCTGATCTTTATATATTCTCAGTTCGCTGTTTCCCATCTTTTCAAACTGCTTTTTAATTTTTTCAAGCCCTTCGTAAATGGCCTGTTCGCTCTTCTTCTCTTTTACTTCCGCTAAAAGCTGATCTACCTGATCCTCCGCGATAGAGTGAAACTTGTAATCATGTTTTTCCAGGTAAGACTCGAAATCATCAATCAGTTTTGAATCGTTCAAATCTGTGAATTTCGCTTTAGGATTCTGATAGAAGTAATGGTCGGCAAACTGGAAGAACATCCCCTTTGCCAGAAGATCTTTCGTAATGCCGCTTTCAGGGGCTTCGTGAACAACCGTATCAGGAGTTATACCGCCTGCGCTGTAAACAACTCGGTGATGATCGGTATAGAACTTCGTCTTAATCAGCGTGTCTATCTGCGCTATCGCTTTATTGTTTGTAGCGTAATCTATCTTCTGAATGCATCTGCCGCTGGGCGTGTAGTATTTTGCCGTAGTTATTTTAAGCGATGTATTGTAATCAAGCGGAGTTATTGTCTGCACCAGCCCTTTACCGAAAGACTTCGTTCCGAGTACAACGCCTCTGTCGTGATCCTGCATAGCCCCTGTTACGATCTCCGACGCCGAAGCGGAGCCGTCGTTAATAAGCACTACCAGCCTTGCCTTCCCTACCATAGGCTCCTGCGCCGAATAGTAGCTCTTCTTGCTCGCTTCATCCCTGCCTTTTGTGCTCACTACAAGCTCATCCTTCGGCAGAAATTTATCGCATATATCTACAGCTACATCCAGCAGCCCGCCCGGATTGCCTCTTAGATCTAATACAATTGACTTGATCTCCTTCTTTGCTTTCAATTCTTTCAGCGCTTTTTGTATCTCGTCTCCGGCAGATCTGCTGAAACTTGTAAGCCTTAAATATACATTGTTGCTGTTCTCAGGATAAAATCCGTGGTAAACCAGACTCTTTACTACTATCTCTTCTCTCACCAGGTTGAAGCTGAGAGTGTCCTTGTCGCCGTTTCGCAGTACTTTTAAATTGACGAATGTTCCTGGCTCCCCCTTCACCAGTGATGAAATATCGTCTACGTTTTCGGGCGTTATGGCTTTCCCGGCAGCCTGAATTAGCACGTCGCCTACGCGCAGGCCCTGCTTCTGCGCAGAGTATCCGTCGAGCACGTCTACTATGGTTACCTGGTTGCCGCGTATGCCTATTGAGATGCCGACTCCGCCGTACTTACCGCTGGTTAGCAGATCAAAATCTTCTTTCTTATTCTCGTCGATGAATATGGTATACGGATCCAATGCCGACAACATCCCTTTTATTCCGGCCCGCATAAATTGTTCGGGATCTATCTTATCCACATAATTAAACGTAACCTCTTTGTATACGCGCCCGAAGAGATCTATGTTCTTGTTTATCTCGAAGTAAACATCGTCCCTGCCGGAAAAAAATCCCGAGAACAATGCTATTACCGCGATCCCTATCAGGTATTTATACATTTGATTGATTTTCATACGTGCTCCTTTTAATCAAATTCTGCCAATGCAGCTGCTATTTTTCTATGTATGCCTTCCTCACTGTCAGTCCCGTCCAGCCTTCTGAAACGTGATTCGTTTTCAGACAGATAAATATAGCCATCTCTAACTTTCCTGAAAAATTCCGTTTCGGCTACCTCAATTCTGTCTAGCTTCACCTTCCCCAGCTTCTCTTTTCTTCGCTCAGCTTCTTCAACCGGGATGTCTATAAAAAAAGTTATGTCAGGTATAGTGTCTCCTACGGCAAGCTTGTTTATGTGATTAACCGATTCTATCGGAATTCCTCTTCCGAAACCCTGGTAAGCTGTTGTAGAATCGAAAAACCTGTCCGAAATTACGTAAATGCCTTCTTCAAGATAAGGCCTGATTTTTTCCCTAACCAGCTGAGCCCTGCATGCCGAAAATAAAAATATCTCAGTCTCCATCGACATGCTGTTGTGCTTCTTGTCCAATAATATTCCGCGTACCGTCTCTGATATTTCGGTGCCTCCGGGCTCCCTTATTATCTGTACACGCTTATTCTTCGATAGAAGATATTTTCTTAGAAGTTCTACTTGTGTGGACTTTCCGCAGAAGTCGATGCCCTCGAATGTTATAAACATAGATTCGAATTTCCGTTTTGGATTGATGTCTGCAGCTGCTCTTTGTCCCCTCTTCTTAATTTGACTTAAGTTGACCGCACATTCCTAAAAGGTCCTTGGAGCTGCTAAATTTACCCGCCGGCAAACAGGTTTCTCTAATTATCGCGAAAACAATTCCGGAATTCGTTTAACTCGAGCCTGTTTGTTATTTAATAATATCAAGCGGTTAATTTTAGAAATCAGTATTAATATTCAATTTAAAATCTTACAAAAATAATCAACTTATTAATAAAAATAAGTTAGTTGAATTTCTTTATGATGTATCTCAACCTTTCCGGCTTTATAAATACAAGCGTTGTATTCTCCGGCATTTGTATGTGCGGCACTACGCTGCCTAGAGTATCCAGAACCACGTCTCTGTAATTTACGTAAGCGTTAAACTGGCTCGTATCTGTTCTTCCCAGAATGTCTATTCCGGCTCTCACTCCTATGCTTATCCTGTTCGGCAGAAGTACAACATCTCTGTCGCGCGGTACGTCAAGTATTTTTACAAAAATGTTCTGAAAGCTCTTATCAACTATCTTTTGAACATTCAGGTTGACGATAACATTCTTGTTTTCATAGCTCATACCGGGCAGTTTCATCAGCGGTACCTGCTCTGCAGTCTGATCGTCAAGATCGTCATACTCGATCCGCTCGGTCGGAATCGAATCCAGTTTTGCTACATAGCTTGCCGGCCCTGATACCAGTGTGGACTCAGGCGAGATTGTATTCTTCGTCGCCAAACCGTAACCCGATTTGAAATTTAATTTTAATTCGGGTACAATTTTTACTTTCTTGCTCGCTATTTTTTCAACGTAGAATGAAAGCGTATCCGGCGATATATTAATAACTTCCACATCAGACGACAGCCATTGGTTCTCCACAAGGTAATTGTAAAGATTAACAGTCCGCTTGCCTGTCTCTTTCCCTACCGGCACCGTGTATTCCGATTCAGACGTTAAGTTCACGGTTATCAGCTTCCAGCCTTTCCCCTTCAGTTTTACCGATATCTTCGAGGGAAGCGGCGTTCCGGTCGCGTAACCGGCCGGAAAATCGGTAAGCTTCACGGGTATATCAAACGTGGCGTAAAAATCATTCGACAGGGAAATCGATCCCCAGAGAATTACTGAAAATAAAAATGAAATTATTATTATGTGAAGATTTTTCTTCATGCGGGAAATATAAAACAAAATTGAAATAAAAAAACTCCACTATAGTGGAGCAGCAAAATGTTTTCTATCTGCAGTGCTTCATCATGAAATATTTTTAAAGTGATCGATTAATTCCTGCCTGTTCGCCTTCGAAATATCCCTGCCTTTAATAGGAAATCCTTTGGTGCTCCTGGCCAGCCGCCTCAATTCATGAACATTCAAAGATTCAAAATCCTTCGGCATACTCTCTGCTCCGGTTTCTTTTGTTTCCGGCTGCTCCTTATCTTTCTCTGCGGCGTCTTTTTCTTCGGCTTGAATTTCGTCTTCTTCTTCCTCAGTCCTTCCGAGAGCTTCTTGCTTTAACCTTGCTATGGTTTCGTTGTGCTCATCAAAAAGGTCGGCGTGCCGCTCTTTCTTCAAATCACTTTTGACCTCTCTTCGCGCCGCGGGCGTCCTCTTTTCGGGCTTCGGTTTTTCTGCAGGCTGAGGATTTATTTCATCGACTTTTGCTTCCGCTTTAATTTCAGGTTCAGGCTGCTTTTCCTCTGCCGTAGCTTCCGCAGGCTTCTCGTAATCATCGGCTATTTCAGGAAGCATTGAAACCAGCTCCTCGTCCGGCTGCGGAATAACATGAACTGAGACCAGTTCGCCTACACGCTTGGCTGCGGCTTCGCCTGCATCTACCGCCGCTTTTACCGCAGCTACGTCGCCGAGAACTTTAACTGTCATTAAACCGCCGCCTGTTCTCTCTTTTCCGGCAAGTGTAACATTAGCGGCTTTTACCATTGCGTCAGCCGCTTCTATTGCACCCACCAGACCTCTGGTTTCTATTAAACCTAACGCCTGAGGCATAGTGTTTTATTTCTTTTTTGGAAGAATTGCTTCTACTTCAGAATGCGGGCGCGGAATGACGTGTACTGACACTAATTCACCTACTCGCTGAGCAGCGGCTGCTCCCGCATCTGTTGCGGCTTTTACGGCTCCCACATCTCCCCTTACCATTACTGTTACATATCCGCCGCCTATTGTCTCTTTTCCGAGTAATTCCACTTTGGCCGCTTTAACCATTGCATCGGCTGCTTCTATTGCGCCGACTAAACCCTTGGTTTCAATCATTCCGAGTGCGTCAAGTGTCATGTGTGTGCTCCCATTTGTGTGAATTTTTATATTCGAAAATAGCTGTTAAGGCTATAAATGTCAATCTTAATTATTCCCGTATCTTTTTAATTCTTAAAGAATTATTGATACTCTAACGCGATGTGCCTGGCTGTGATTCTAGATAATCCTGCAGAATTACTGCCGCTGCGTTCATGTCCACCAGTCCTTTATCCCGCCGTTTCGACTTTTTACTCACCGATTCCATGATCCTCTCCTGCGCGATAGATGAGGAATATCTTTCATCAATTAAAATAACTTCTATCTTCTCTCTCTTCTCAAGCTCAGCTTTAAATTTCTCTACTTCCTTTGATACTTCTCCCCGCTCACCGCTTTCTTTCAAAGGAAATCCAAGTACTATTTTTATTATGTTCTGCTCCCGGATTACCCGCGATATATCATCCCACATTTTCGGCGCGTTGCTTATGGTCTTATATGGATACGCGAATGTCATTAGAGGATCGGTAAGAGCTAATCCTATTCGCTTCAATCCGAAATCAATTCCAAGCAGGCGCGTGTAATCTTGTTCTTCAGACATCGGTATCAGGCGCTTTCAAATCGTTCAACAGAGTATATTCCCTTCAGCTTTTTAAGTCTCTCTATTATTCGAGAAAGATGTTCAAGGTTGTGCACGTATAACGTAACGCTTCCTTCAAAGGTTGAATCACTCGTGTTGATATTTATGGATTTGATGTTTGTGTTCTGGTAGGATACTATTGCGTGAGATATTTCATTGAGAATCCCGGGCGTGTCTTCTCCCATTACGCTTAAGCCTGCTACAAACAGCGTGCTCTCGGCTTCGGGCCATTGAACAGGCACAAGTTTGCTCGCGTCTTTCTCGGTTATCTTTATCAGGTTGTTGCATGTCTTTCTGTGTATCTTAATCCCCTCGCCCACAGTTATATATCCTATTACCGGATCGCCTGGAATAGGAT
>JBJKTB010000028.1:0-7764 GCA_046703345.1 Ignavibacteriaceae bacterium | reverse complement strand
TTTAAAAATCTTGTTAAAGCAGACAAATACTTCACTATGCCCTCTGTTACCGTATTGATCATATTCGGATTGGGAACTGCCATGCAGGGTAATTATTCTCTGGTTGAAACGCCGTGGATATTTTGGTCGATTATAATGATAATCATATCGGCTTATTGTTTTATGTCAAGGATTGCTCCAATTCAAAGGAAAATTATTAAGCTTGCATCGGATTCGGAAAGATTTAAGTGGGAAGATTATTCATTACTTTCCAAACAATGGAATATGTGGGGAACTATTGCCACTGTAACTCCATATATTGCGGTTGTCTTAATGATTTTAAAACTATAAAATATTTTCTGCAATGCCGGATTAAATTATTGGCAAGAGAGAAATGATATGATAAAATATTTCGGATCTTTTCTTATTCCGCTTCTTGCGGTTCTAATTATAATACCGCTGTTTAATTCATGCAGCACGGTTCCTATTACAGGAAGAAAACAGCTGAATCTTATACCGGACAACGAAATGCTTTCCATGAGCTTTCAGCAGTACGATCAGTTTCTGAAGGATAACAAGGAAAGCACCAATCAATACGATATTGCGCTTGTAAAAAAAGTAGGCGGACGAATTGCCGATGCTGTTGAAAAATACTTTGCACAAAAAAACATGTCTGATCAGCTTGCCGGATATAAATGGGAATTTCACGTTGTTGAAAGCAAGGAAGCGAATGCCTGGTGTATGCCGGGCGGAAAAGTAGTTGTATATACCGGTATACTTCCGATAACAAAAACCGAAGCGGGATTAGCAGTTGTTTTGGGGCATGAAATAGCTCATGCGGTTGCCAAACACGGCAATGAAAGAATGAGTCAGGCTATGCTTACCCAGCTCGGAGGAATAGCGCTTTCGGAAGCTATAAAGAACAAACCGCAGGAAACGCAAAATTTATTTCTTGCTGCCTTCGGCGTCGGTGCTCAGGTCGGGATTCTGCTCCCTTACAGCAGACTTCAGGAAAGCGAAGCCGACCATCTGGGATTAATTTTTATGGCAATGGCCGGGTACGATCCTCACGAAGCGCTTACCTTTTGGGAAAGAATGGCATCAGCTCAAAAAGGCGCGGCTCCGCCGGAATTTTTGAGCGATCATCCTTCCGACCAGACGCGGATAGAAAATATTAAAAAAGAAATTCCGGAAGCGATGAAGTATTATAAAGCGCAGTAATTCGGGAAGAGGTCTTAATTAAAATTTCCTATTGCCGATTTGATATGGTTTTGCTGCGTCGGCGAAACTGTATCAGTAAAATTCATTAAATCGATTTCTAAAGTCTTTTCTCCCTGCCGCAGGCTATCTACTCTTAGTCATCCGTGACGTACGGAAATAATATCGCCGTCCTGCACAACATACTCTTTTCCTTCAAGCCGCCAGGCGCCGTGCTCTTTAGCCTGAGCAAAAGAACCGTGTTTAATGAAATCTTCGTAATGCACCACTTCGGCGCGGATAAACTTGTCGTAAAAATCAGTATGAATTTCTCCGGCAGCCTCCTGCGCTGTCATGCTCTGTTTAATAGTCCACGCGCGACATTCGTCTTCTCCAACAGTGAAAAAAGATTCCAGTCCTAGAAGAGAATACGCTTCTTTAATAATACTGTTAAGCGCCGATTCTTTTATGCCGAATTCCTTCATGAAGATTTCCGCATCGGCTTCCGAAAGCTCAGACATCTCCAGCTCAAGCTTTCCGCAAAACGAAATAGCCTTTGTATTATGCCCAATCTTTGTCCTGACTAATTTATCAAAATATTTTTCAGTATTTAAAATCTGAGCTTCATCGCAATTTAAAGCTATAAGCATCGGTTTAACAGAGAGAAGCTGATAAGTTTTTAAGATCTGAAGATCTTCTTTAGTCAGATCAGCGTCGCGAAGAGGTTTCTCGCTTTGTAATATTTCATAGCATTTTTCCAATACTGCAAGTTCTCTCTTTAAAAAATCGTTCTGAGTTTTAAGGATCTGTTTTTTAATATTCTCTATTCTTTTTTCCGCAACGGCCAGATCGGAGAGAATAAATTCATCTTCGAAAGAATTCAGATCTCTCATCATATCAATCGATCCCAAAGGATGGGGAACCAGTTCGTTCTCAAATAATCTGACAACCTGTATCAATGTATCGTTTGTTTTAACCTTTGATAAAAAATTGCCGGTAAACTGAGATGAGCCGGTATCGCCTTTCTGCAGGCCTATCACGTCAACAAATTCAATGGCTGCATGAGTAGTTTTTTGCGGTTTGAAAATAATAGATAGATTATCGAGGCGCTCATCCGGCACTTTTATTACAGCTTGATGAGACTCGGCTTTTATTAATTGAGACTGATCCAGGTGGGTTTTTGTTATAGTTTGAAATAAAGTAGATTTGCCGGAAAAGGGCAGACCGACGATGCCTATCTGCATAATTCCTCCCCGTAATTAAAATTATTTATTTATAATATAATAAAAGTTATTTAGAATGGCAGGTGTTAGCAATATATTATACATTTTATCTATCATAGACCATTCGTGTCTACCTGACAGGTTTCAAAACTATCAGACTGATATGAATCAATAAGTTTGTCATTTTATCTTTATATTTGAAAAAAAAAGAATAGTACTATTATGCCTAAATGGTTAAAAGTTACTATCGGAGTAATAGCATCACTGTTAATATTAGCAGCGGCTGGCGGGATTATATTTTATAAGATGCTGACGGCTTCTCTGCCTGCTTATTCCGGAACAGTCAAAGCCGAAAAAATTTCACGGAATATTGAAATATACAGAGACAGCATGGCAGTTCCTTATATAGTTGCAAAAAGTGATGAGGACGCAGCTTTCGCGATGGGATACGTGCATGCTCAGGACAGACTTTTTACTATGGATTTGGCCAGAAGGGCCGGCGAAGGGCGGCTGAGCGAGATCTTCGGTCCTAAAACAGTCCCTTTTGATGAGATGTTCAGAACAATCGGAATAAAAAGGGCAGCGGAGAAAATTCTAAGTCAGCTCAGTCCTTCTTCTCTACAATTACTGCAGGCTTATTCTAACGGAGTTAACCTTTACATAAAAGATGCTAAGGGTAAATATCCGGTTGAATTCGATTTGCTGGGTTATAGTCCCGAGAAATGGACTCCGCTGAGCAGTCTGATTATAATTAGAATGATGGCCTGGGAGCTGAACATCGGCTGGTGGTCAGATTTTGCGGTAACCGATCTTATTCAAAAATTCGGTTACAATAAAGTTAAAGAAATAATCCCTGATTATCCTGAGAACGCGCCTTATATAATTCCTCCGGAGCTTAAAAATTATCCGCCTATCAGCATGTCGTTCTGGGATACGGATAAAGCGTTTAGAAGTTTTATGGGATGGGGAGGAACGCACATCGGCTCCAACAACTGGGTTGTAAACGGCAGCATGTCCGCAAGCGGAAAGCCTATTATCGCCAACGATACTCACCTTGCCTTCAGCGCGCCGGGCAGATGGTACGCGGCAGTAATAAAAAGCGCTGATTGGGACGCTGCTGGTGTAACACTGCCCGGTGCGCCGGTAATAGTCATTGGAAAGAATCAAAATATTTCATGGGCTGTTACTAATATTATGGAGGACGATGCCGATTTTTATGTTGAGAAGCTCGACTCGTCCGGAACAAAATATTTTTACGACGGGAATTGGCAGAACCTTAGAATAATTAAAGACACGATTAAAGTTAAAGATTCCTCAAGTGTAGCTTTCGATATTAAACTAACCGGACACGGACCTATTGTTTCTGGAATTCATCCGTACTCAATTTTATATCCTGATATGCATACTTCCACTCCGCCTATAAGCATGCACTGGCTGGGAAGCTACCCAAGCGACGAGCTGCTTACCTTCTATAAAATAAATAAGGCAGAAAACTGGAACGAATTTAAATCTGCGTTCGCTACTTACAGCGTACCGGGACAAAATTTTGTTTACGCTGATAAGGAAGGCAACATCGGTTATCTATTCGGCGCGAAACTTCCTTTAAGGGATTCACAAAGTCCTACGCTGATTTACGACGGTACCACCGATAAATACGACTGGAAAGGTTTTGTGCCCGAAAATGAGCTCCCTACTCTTTATAATCCTTCCAGCAACTTCATTGCCTCGGCGAACAACAAAACCGAGAAAAACTTCAAATATTATATATCAAATTTATGGGAGCCGCCGTCACGTATCGAAAGGATAATTGAACTGCTTGGATCAAAAAAGAAACAATCTGTTAAGGATTTCGAAAAATACCAGATGGATTTTGTATCGCCCTATGCCGCAGAATTGACTAAATATATACTTGATGCTTTCAAAGACGCAAAGATAACCGACGGTAATTTAAATACGGTTTTAGATCTGCTGAAAAACTGGAATTTTAAAATGAATCAGTATGCGCAGGCGCCTGCTATTTACGAAACATTCTTTATGCACCTGATCCGGAATATCTTTATGAATAAGATGGGAAAGGATTTGTTCAACGAATATGTGTTTGTGCAGAATATACCTTTCCGTACCGTAATGCAACTGATGAATGATCCGCAGAGCTGGTGGTTCGACGATCCGTCAACAGCCCGGATCGAGACAAGAGACGACGTGATCAGAAAAAGTCTTACCGAAGCAATAACCGAGCTTGAGAATAAGTACGGTAAAGATCCGGCCGGCTGGCAGTGGGGCAGGATGCACTATGTGGTATTTAAACACGCGTTTGCCGGAGTATCTTCAATACTTGATCATTATATAAATATCGGACCTTTTCCAATTGGCGGCGACGGCACCACAATATTCAATACCGAATATCCCTTATACTCGAGTATAACTCAATACCCCAGTTTTAAGCACGGCGAGTTTGAAAACAATTTGGGGCCGGTAATGAGATATATATACGACTTCTCAGATCCCAACGAAATTCGTCTCATCTTGACAACCGGCGAATCCGGCAATGTGATGAGCAGACATTACGACGATATGACCAAACTCTGGCTTAACGGCGGTTATATGAGGATAAGAACCGATCTGACTTCAATAGAAAACAAAAAAAATAAGCTACTCATCATACAAAAGTAAGATAAGTATAATATTCCTTTGTTACGGCTGTGCAGTTTTGTGTTTAATGTGTTAAATTTGAAATTCATAATTATCCGGTAGTTTGATGAAAGTTATAGAACACTTGCAGAAGGCAAGTAAACCACAGATAAGCTTTGAACTGATACCTCCGAAGCGCGGCGGCGATATAAAAAGTCTGCTGGCCGTTATCGACGATTTCTCAAAATTCAGTCCGCCGTTTATAGATATTACCAGACATGCGGCCGAAGTTGTGTACGAAGAGACTGCGAGAGGGATTCAGAAGAAGATAAAAAGAAAGCGGCCCGGTACTTTGGGCATCTGCGCACTGATACAGAACAAGTACAATATAGACGCCGTTCCGCATATTCTTACAAACGGCTTTACAAGGGAAGAAACTGAAGATTTTTTAATTGAGCTTAATTATCTCGGTATTGAGAATGTGCTAGCTATACGGGGTGATGACAGCGGCTATAAGAAGCCTATACCGGAAGGAAAGAGCGTGAATAAATTTGCCGTAGATCTGGTTCGGCAAATTATGAATATGAATCACGGTAAGTATTTGGAAGAAAGTCTTCTGGATCCGAAGCCTTCCAACTTCTGTATCGGTGTAAGCGGATATCCCGAAAAACATTTTGAAGCTCCCAATTTGAAAACGGATATAAAATTCGTTAAAGATAAAATTACGGCCGGAGCTGATTATGTGGTAACGCAGATGTTTTTCGACAATAAAGCTTATTTCAAATTTGTGGATCTTTGCCGAAAGGAAGGAATTACTGCGCCAATAATTCCAGGACTGAAAATACTAACGAATAAAGCGCACCTCGTAAATATTCCAAAGAATTTTTACATCAACCTACCGGCCGATTTAGTAGATGAAGTTTACGCCGCAAAGCCGGAGCAAGTGCTTGATATAGGAGTTGAATGGGCCGCTAATAAGGTTAAAGAGCTTTTCGAACATAATGTACCGAGCGCCCATTTTTATATTATGCAGAATTCGCTGCCGGTTGTTAAGCTTATGGAAAGACTTAAAAAGATGAAAGTAACCGGCTGAGCCGGTAGTATTCATGAATTTAGCGAATTCAAATTTCAGATTAAAAAAAATTAAGGGTTAATATGGGCGCAATAAAAAGACCCGGAAGACCAAAACTTAAATGGGGTATTGCCGGGTGCGGCCGGTTTGCCGAATTAACGTTCATTCCGACTCTTTTTTTATTAAGAAGAAGTTCGCTCAGCTCGCTTTTCAGTCATCATCATAACCGTGTAAAGGCTTTGGCCGATAAGTTCGGTGTGCCGAATCATTTTACCGATTACGATGAATTCTTAAAATCCGACATTGACGCGGTATACATTGCCAGCGCAAATGCAGACCATTACGGACAAGTAATTAAAGCTGCTAATGCTGGTAAGCATATACTTTGCGAAAAACCTCTCTCAATTACTTCTCTGCAGGCTAAGGAGATGGTAGAAGCATGCAAGCAGAATAAGGTCCAGTTTGCCGTTAATTACGTTTATAGATTTCATCCGCTTGTTGTTAAGGCGCGCGAACTAATTCAAAGTCAGATGCTGGGCAAATTGGTTTCAATTACACTTAACTTTAATACGGATTTTGCCCCGGGAAGCAATTTCAGGTTCGATAAGAAACAGAGCGGCGGCGGCGCGTTAAGAGATATCGGTACTCACATGATAGATCTCCTCAGATTTTTCGGAGGAGAAATAGTAAATGTTAATGGAGTTGTAGACAACATAGTATACAAAAGTGAAGTTGATGATTTTGCCGCGGCGCTGGTGAAGTTCGAAAACAGCGGTTACGGCTACTTCAATGTTTCCTTCAATAATAAAAAAGTATTCAACAGGATGGAAATACTAGGACACAAAGGCGCTTTAAGCATCGATCATCTTATCGGCGCAAAGAGCGTACCCACGAAGCTGACAATCCTGCTGGAGGGAGAGGCAAAAAAAGCTTTCAGAAAAAGAAGCAACAAGCAGCTGAATCTGCTGAGGGCAGTTCAAAACTCATTCATAAAAAATGAGGCTCCGCCCGTAACCGGATATGACGGTTATATCAATATGAAATTAATGGAACAGTTAGAGGGATGATGGCCGGCCGAAAAGAATTAGTCGAAATCTGCCACAGAGTTTATGAGAAAGGATTTGTCTCGGCATACGACGGGAATATATCATTAGCTACAAAAGAAAATACTTTTCTTATAACGCGTTCGGCGGTAAGGAAGGGCGACGTAACAGAGGATGATATTCTGGAGATAGACGGTTCGGGAAACATACTAAGCGGGAGAGGAAAAGTATCTACAGAATTTAAGATACATCTGTACGCCTATTCGAAGCGGCCGGATGTTAACGCCGTGGTTCATTGTCATCCCGTCTATGCGACCGCGTTCGCATCCATCGGAGAAGGCTTGACAGAAAATATTTTCCCGGAAGTGATTTTGACACTGGGAAAAGTTCCTCTCTGCAGTTATGCAACTCCTTCGACAGACGCTCTGCCCCTTAGTATGGAACCTTATATAGATTACTCATGGGCCTTCCTTCTTCAGAATCACGGAGCGGTTACTCTGGGCAAAACTTTAAAGGACGCATACAATAAAATGGAAAAACTAGAGCACTCCGCGCAGATACTTTTTACCGCGAGAATGATGGGGGGCGCTCAAGAGATTCCCTCCGAAAAAGTAAAAGA
>JBJKTB010000027.1:0-6164 GCA_046703345.1 Ignavibacteriaceae bacterium | reverse complement strand
GGAATTATATGCCCTTAAAACGTTCAAAAAATAAAATGATCGCCGGCGTATGTGCCGGTATTGCCGAGTGGCTCGGCTGGGATCCGACTGTGGTGCGGATCGCTTATGTATTAATCTCAATCTTCAGCGTCGCTTTCCCGGGAATACTGGTCTACATTATCTTATGGATAATTATGCCCGGCCCGGATGACTGATGCTTACCCGCCGCCGAGCTGATTTTTTTATATCACTTTTATGCTCCCGGTCGCACACCTGTCCAGCAAGCTGTTAATGAACTTTTGTTTTCTTAATTTTGTTATGATGATTATACGAAATTAAGTGGGAGAACAAATTGGATAACTTACTTGCCGCCCGTTCTACTATGGCTTTATCTCTCGGATTTCATATTATATTTGCCTGTATAGGAATGACTATGCCTTTCCTGATGGTTATTTCACACTGGCTTTATATTAAAAGAAAAGACGAAACATATCTTCAGCTTACAAAAGCCTGGTCAAAAGGCGTGGCTATTTTCTTCGCTATCGGCGCCGTGTCAGGCACTGTTCTCTCTTTCGAGCTCGGCCTGCTTTGGCCCGGTTTTATGAAACACGCCGGCGCGATTATAGGAATGCCTTTCAGCTGGGAAGGAACGGCTTTCTTCGTTGAAGCTATCTGCATCGGTCTATTCCTCTACGGATGGAACCGGCTCAGTCCTTACGTTCACTGGGTATCAGGACTATTAGTCGGAGTGTCGGGAGTTCTTTCCGGGATTTTCGTTGTAACAGCAAACGCCTGGATGAACGCGCCCGCAGGATTCGACTGGTTGAACGGTAACGCGATCAACATAGATCCCGTCGCCGCGATGTTTAATCCTGCATGGGTGAGCCAGACTTCGCACATGATTATAGCCGCTTTCGTCGCAACTTCTTTCGGCGTAGCCGGCCTTCACGCTATTCTTCTTTTAAAGAAGAAAAACATACTGCTGCATAAACGCGCTCTTATCATCGCGCTCAGCTTCGGAAGCATTTTCGCGGTGCTTCAGCCGCTAAGCGGCGACCACAGCGCCAAAGACGTTGCCAAGCGCCAGCCGATAAAACTCGCCGCGATGGAAGGACACTTTAAAACTGACAGAGGCGCCGGTTTAACCATCGGCGGAATCCCGGATGTTAATACGCAGACAACAGATTTCGGAATTAAGATTCCTAAGCTACTAAGCTTTCTTGCCTACGGAAATTTTAACGCTGAAGTTAAAGGCCTCGATGATTTCCCGAGAGATCTCTGGCCGCCCGTTCTTATTGTGCATCTAGCTTTTCAGGCTATGGTTGGAATGGGAACTATACTCGCTCTGGTAGGCGTCCTCTTCTGGGTTATATGGTTTAAATGGCGCGATAAGCTTACAGACAGCAGGTTCCTTCTGCTCGCTGCCGCATGTACTCCGCTCGGCTTCCTCGCAGTTGAAGCAGGATGGATAGTTACGGAGGTTGGGCGCCAGCCGTGGATTATTTACGGCATAATGAAGACGGCCGATGCCGTTACACCGGTGCCTTTCCAGGTCTATCACTTGATTATTTTTACGCTGGTTTATCTTATGCTTTCAGTTACAGCCGTATGGCTTATGAGAAGACAGATTATCGCTCTCGATACCGGCGCCGCGCCTTTAAGCGGAAATAAGAATATGAGGTCGCCGGGAAAAGGCGGAGCTTTAGCTTAATTTATAATTGCATCGGAGTTTAAATGTTATACGTAGTAATTTTTTTCTTCCTCGTTTCAGTTTATATATACTGCCTTCTGGGCGGCGCCGACTTCGGCGCCGGAATAATTGAGCTTACTTCAGGCAGAAAAGAAAAACAGAAAATTAGAAGCCTCGTATCCGAAGCCATGGCCCCTATATGGGAAGCTAATCATATGTGGCTTATTATTGCGGTTGTAATCCTGTTCAACGCGTTTCCCGCAGTCTACAGCCAGCTGCTTATATCGCTGTCGATTCCTCTCATACTTATGCTTGTCGGAATTATTATGCGCGGCTCGGCTTTTACATTCAGGCATTACGACGCTGTGAAAGACCGCTCGCAGGAAGTTTACTCAAAAGTCTTCGAGTATTCCAGCCTTATAGTTCCGTTCTTTTTCGGCCTGGTAATAGGCGCTATCATATCGGGAAGGATGACTTTGCAGCAGAACAATTTTTACGATGCTTACGTTGCGCCCTGGCTTAATCCCTTTGCCGTTTCAATCGGAATTTTCGTCGCTTCTCTCTTCGCGTTTGTGGCGTCGGTTTTTATGGTAAGCGAAGCAGGTGACAAGCAGACCGCTTCCCTCTTCATCTCGAAATCTAAGAAGGCAATCGTTGCCGCAGTGCTAAGCGGGCTATTGGTTTTCGGTTCCTCGCTGCTTGAAGGCATAGATTTCTTCAATAAATTTTTCGGCGATTATTTGAGCATCGCTTTAATGGTTCTGGCGACTGCCGCTTTGCCTGTTTTGTGGAAGGTTTTGGAAAAAAGATTGAAATGGGCTTCCAGAATTCTTGTCGGCGCGCAGCTTTTATTCATTCTCGGGGCCTTCTACGCGGTGTACTTCCCTTCGCTGGCAAGATTGGACGACGGCAGCGAGCTTACATTTTACAACTCGGCCGCGCCGCAGATAACACTCAACTATCTTGGATGGGCGTTAATAATCGGCTCTTTAATTATTTTCCCCTCGCTGTTTTATTTGTTCAATGTTTTTAAAGCGGAAAGAGCGAAGAATGGATGAGGAAAAACCGGAAACAAAACGGGAAGCCGCTTAAAGGAAAAGATTTACTTTACTTTTTTAAGAAGCTCCAGTTTAGCTGCAAACTCTTTGCTGAAATCTTCTATCATTTTCGCAACTTCGTTGTTGTTAGTCGCTCTTAGATACGTGCCGGCCATTTTGTTGAATATCTGGTAGAAGTGCACGTTCATATCCTCAACAAGCATCTCCTTTGTCCACAGGTCTATTCCCATGGTAACTTTTTCATCTTTGTCCCAGAGCGATATCATCATCGATCCGCAGGGCTTCTTGCCGTCGAAGCCAGCATCGGTTGCTTCCCAATGAATATGCTGAGGCAGTTTTTTATCGTCGAGCTGAATAGTAAATTTTATCTCTGAAGTACGCGGCATCTTTCTCTCTTTTAATTAATGATGTTTGCAAATGAACATTCAAAAATAATGAATTTAAATTAAATTCTTTAACGCGGATAAACTTCTATTTAAAATATTCTAAAAAGATTTATTCATTAATCAATTGCCCCATGGAATCCCGGGTTTATATTAATATCAGCAATCAACAGTTTTAACTGCTGATTAAAAATTAAAAAAGAAATTTTATAAAATTCATGTTTAAGAAATTCTATTAATTAATTGCCCCCGAATCCCGGGTTTATGGTTATATCAGCAATTAACAGTTTTAACTGCTGATTAAAATTAAAAAAGAAATTTTATAAAATTCATTTTAAGAAATTCTCTTAATTAATCAATTGCCCCCGGCTTCAGCCGGGGGGGCTTTCTTTTTACAAAGTGATTATGCTTAACTTCACTATGATGAATTTTGTTTTTGACATCCATAAATTTATCTTTAACTAAAGATTTTAAAGACTCAGTTAACTGTCTGACTCATCCGGCTGACGGAGCCTAAATTAAAAGGCGGCATATGCATAAAACTATATTACTATTTCTTCTTTTAACTTTGTTATTTATTATTTCGCCCGGCGCGGCAAAAGCCCAAAGCGAATTCGGAGCCGGAGTATATGCCGGCGGCGGCAGTCTCGGCGGCAACTTCGTTTCGCAGGGCAGCTTCAACACTTCACTGTATATTGAATTTAAGCCTATTCCTAAATACGATGTGAAAGCAAGACTCAGCTTTATTTACGCGACCGACGTTAACGTGCTTCAGCAGAATTCCCCCAGCAGATATACTCCTAACATAAGAGGATTCGCTCTTAAAGGAATTATTTTGCAGTCGCTCTCAGGTTTGTTTTATCTGGAGGAAGGACTGGGGCCGGTAGCTGTAAACGACAGAACTCTTTTACAGACCAATGCGTGGGACTACGGCATTGCCTTCTCACTTGTGCTCGGTATCGATCTGAGAGGCGGATCGCCTAACGGATTTAAATTAGGCGCCGGTACCGATTACGGCATGACATTTACAAATACCGATGTCAGATACGCCGCGCTGTACCTGCAGCTTTCTTATACTTTTTAAATTAGTCAGCGCTTTGCCGCTAAGGCGCCGGGACACAAAGATTTTTTTACAATAAAATGTAAAAGCTGATTAATATACCTCTCCAATTAATTTAAAATCCTATTCATCTTTTGTTGTTACCTATATCTCAAAGCAGTTTCCTGCCTTCTTCGTCCGGTCAATAATCCGTCCCTGACTTGACATAAATTCCTCAATTATATAAGTTGTTTTCAGCACCGACAATCATCTTACTCTTCCGGGGAACATCAGTAAAAAATTCACATCCCTTGTGCGGACATTAAACGGTAATTTTTAATAACAGCGGGACTCTCTATCGGCTTATTTAATTACTTACTAATGTTATCCGGTTTTCTAACCGGCCTGCGGCACAAAAAATAAATATAAATAAAATATAGTAAATGGAAGACAGGAGCAGTTTATGTGCTGCCTCATTCTATAAGCTCGTTTCCGGACTTTATAAGACCGCTTCATGACTTTATAAGCCCATTTCCTGAATTTGAAATGAGCTTATAAAGTCCGGAAATATGTTTATAAACACCGGAAAGACCCTTATAAACTCCGGAAAGAGTCTTATAAAGTTCTGAAACATGCTTAGAAACTCTTGAAACAACTTTATAAAGTGTTGAAACGGGTTTATAAACACCTGAAGCCGCCTTAGAAACTCCGGAAAGACCCTTAGAAAGAGAAGCGGCTGTAATCGGAAAATCAAATAGAATGTGCGGTATATATTGTGCGGATTAAATAAATATATATCAACAAACAGAAAGGGGTTCAAAATGAAGAAGAACAAGTATGCCTCCCGTATATTCGGAGGCTCTGATGCCGAAATGCTCGAGACGGCAAAAACACTCTACAATTCTTTCCTGCGGGATATTAAGAAATTTACCGAGTACGATCCTGCGTTCAATGAGAATTTTGCCCAGGGCTGGCTGGCCGACATCGAAGCGGCGGATAATATCCAGAAGGAAGATTCGGTTGCCGATATGATGACAGGTCTGACACAAAAGGTTAACGACCTTATGGAAGAATGCTCGGCAAAATTCAAACTCACAAGGCATTTCATCCGGAAAGCATTTCCGCAGAACAAGGCGGCCCAGAACGAATTCGGGTTTAACGACTTCCCGAAGACGTCCAAGAACCAGCCGAAGATGATACAGTTTATGCGGAACTTCCAGAGGGCGGCCGACAAGTATTCCGAACAGCTTATTGCCGCTAATTATACGGCTGAGAACATAGCCGAGATTAAGACGCTGGCCGATGAGCTGGACGCAGCGAACACAGAGCAGGAATCATTTAAGAAAGACAGGATCGTAATGTCGCAGCACAGAATTTCAGTGCTCAACACATGCTGGGAAAAGTGCGTCCAGATAGCAAACTTAGGCAAGCTCATATTCAGGGATGAGCCCGCCGCGTATAACAAATACGTCCTGTACCATCAGACGGCAGCCGGAGAGGTTGCCGAGCCTTCGGCACAAAGCGCTAGCTGATACGGCGCGGAAGCTCATCTAAAAAAAAATGCCCCGCCTTCTTTAAGACGGGGCATTTAATTAAAGCATAACGGCTCTTAAAGGAATTTTAATTTCCTGTTGAGTCGGAATCCACAATGTGTCCGGCCTGAAGCTCGCTGCTGAGTCTAGTGGCTTTGTACATATCCTTAATAGCCTCAAGCATACCAGCCGAGTGAACGGCAACGGTTCTGTTCTCTTCCGTAGTGAAGATGAAATCGCCCGGGAGGCTTTCGATATTTCCGTCGAATGCCAGGCCGACGATCTGAGCTTTCTCATTGATTACAGGGCTGCCGGAGTTGCCGCCGATGATATCGTTGGTAGAGACGAAATCCATCGGAGTCTCAAGATTGAAATCTGCCGGCGGATTCTGCCATCTCTTGGGAAGATCCCAGGGATACTTCTTTCCGAAAGAATAATATCTGTTGTACAATCCGTAGAAAGTAGTAAAAGGCGGAGCAATGG
>JBJKTB010000026.1:0-3374 GCA_046703345.1 Ignavibacteriaceae bacterium | reverse complement strand
TCAAAAGATCCTATAACAGGCAAACTTATTTTTGATGTTAATACTGCCGAAGCAACTCCCGGACCTTTGGCGTCCGGCATTAAGAACGCTGAAGCCGGAGTTGACGGTCAGCCTGTGCAGGTAGTAGGAAACTCAACGGGCAGAGTACATGTACAGGTTCTTAATAATTTAGCTGTTCAGGATAAAAATTATAAGATTGATTTTATAGACGATAAAACATTCAATGTGCTGGACTCTACCGGCGTAACTGAAAATTTCAAATCCAATGATACGGTATTTGTTTCTCTTGGTCATCCTAACATTCAGCCGGAAAGCTTCCAGCTGTTCGACTCAGGCAACAATCTTCTCGATCCGTCGAAGTATGTTTTAAATACAGAATTCGGCAGAGTTAGAGGAGTAGGTAATTCGATGCCTGCAGGAGAAATGTTCAAAGCCGTATACAGGTATTATCCTGTTTATCAGAGCACAAACATAAACGGAGAAGATGCCAACGATACATTCGACGGAATGAGAGTTGAAATTCAGAACGATCCTTTGGAACTGGATACTCTTAACTCCGGATTCATAAATGACGATAAAGTTAACCTGAATCATAAACTTGTATTCCCGCCGGTTGCCGGAAATCCGAAAGTGCAGAACCGCGCCGACTGGGAAATCCGTTTCACCGGATTTGATACTACCGATTCAGGTCAGTGGCTGCATCCCGGCGATACTGTTATAACAAACTTCGCCAGTGTAAAGATTATTTGTCCTTTCAATATTATTAATGTAACTGCTAATCAACCGGCTAAGTATCTGCTTTTCATCAAGAGTCCCGTAAAGACTCTTTCCAGATGGACAATGGATCAGCCTATTATTCTGCGTCCTCAGGATGCTGCAGGTGCAACAGTAAGTTATGAAGTGGATTTTTCACTTCCCGACAGTTCGGTAACTCCAGTATATCCTAAACCGGGAGACGTGTTTGCGGTGAAAACGCTTAAGCCTTTCCAGGGAGGAGATACATATGTTCTCCACACTGTGCCGGCCGAGTATGAAGCGAAGACGGCAACGTCGTCACTGGATAACATAATAGTTGTGCCGAATCCTTACGTTGCGTACAGCATCGCGGAAAATCCGAGTACATTTACCGACGCAAGAGGCGACAGGCAGATACAGTTCAGAAATCTTCCTCCGAAATGTACTATAAGGATATACACTATTACAGGCGAACTAGTTCAGACAATAAGTAAAGACGACAATACGAGTATGGCTTCGTGGGATCTTTTAAGCTACGAAGGACAGAGAATAGCTTACGGAGTGTATATCTATCAGGTTGACGCGCCGGGAGTAGGTACAAAAATCGGAAGGTTCGGAGTAATCAAATAAATTTTCTTTTCCCCGTTTTCTTTTAAAGAGAGCGGGGAAGGTTCTTATTTTCAAAATATAGGAATGTTGAAATTATGAAAAGAATTTTACTTTCTTGCACCGTCGCATTATTCATGCTTCTTTTTTACAGTGCGGCATATGCACAGGCTGACAGAAGCACTGCCAAGGTTGGTACCACTGCCGGTCAATTCCTAAAAATAGGAGCTGGTGCCAGGGCAATAGGAATGGGCGGCGCTTATGCAGGCGTAAGCAACGATATTTACGCCATCTATTATAACCCTGCGGGCATAGTAAACGCCGACGGGAATTCACTTGTAACTTTTAACCACGCAAAATGGCTGGCCGACATTTCATACGACTTTGCCGCAGCCTCAATAAATATTCCGGAACTCGGCACGCTCTTCGCAGATCTGACATCATTATCTGTTCCGGAGGATAAAGTAAGAACTTTTGCTTTTCCAGACGGCAACGGAGAGTACTGGAACGCGAGTTCACTGGCGATAGGAATCGGATTTGCCAGAAAGCTAACCGACAGGTTCTCGGTTGGATTTCATGCTAAGTACATCCGCGAGGCTATTTGGGATATGAGCGCGAGCGGTTTCGCTTTGGACGTAGGTACATATTACATCACCCCGTTCAACGGTCTTGTTATCGGTGCCAGTATGTCTAACTTCGGAACCAAAATGCAGCTTAGCGGACGAGACATACTGTTCAACTCAGATCCGGATAATAACATAAATACCGGTCCGAACAACGTGCTTTCTCAGTATTCGATGGACAGCTTCGATCTTCCTCTTACATTCAGAATCGGACTTGCCATGGATCTTCTGAAGAGCCGCTACATAAGAATTACGGGCGCTATGGATGCCACTCATCCCAACGACAACACCGAATATATCAACACGGGCGTTGAAGTTGCTTACGATGAAATGTTCTTTGTTAGAGCCGGATATAAATCACTTTTCTTGAGGAACAGTGAAGAAGGCTTAACGCTGGGCGGCGGTGTGAATTACAAGTTCAGCGACCAGATAACCGTTATTTTTAATTACGGATGGGCAGATTACGGAAGGCTGAACAGCGTTCAGTTTATCGACCTAGGACTGCAGCTTTAAAATTTAATTTACTTGCGTTATTTTCGGGGAGCTTTTAAGCTCCCGTTTTATTTTATATGAAGAAAAAAATTACCAAAATTAATAAACTGCTTATAAAGAAGTACGGAGTTCCTCCTCGTCCCGCAGTACCGCCCGATCCCGTGGATCTTCTTATAGCGACAATTTTATCACAAAATACGAACGATAAAAACTCATACCGGGCATTCCTAAATCTTAAAGAGAAGTACAAAAGCTGGGAAGAAGCGGCTGCGCAGCCTCGTTCAAGCATCGAGCGCATAATTAAAATAGCCGGACTGGGAAAGCAGAAATCCCACGCTATAAAATCGTTCCTCAATTCTATTTATAAACAGGAAGGAAGTATCTCACTGGAATATTTAAGAAAACTCGGAAGCGCCGAAATTATTGAAGACCTTACTGCTCATGAAGGAATAGGAGTAAAAACGGCAAGCTGCGTGCTTCTTTTTTCTTTAAGAAGAAATGTTTGTCCGGTTGATACGCACGTGCACAGAACCGCAAACAGGATCGGACTAGTAAAAACATCAACGCCCGATAAAACCTTCTTGCTGCTTAACGATAACCTGCCGGAAAATACCGCTCATTCATTCCACACAAATCTCATAAGACTCGGAAGGGAGATATGCAAACCCGCCAAACCGAACTGCGGCATCTGTCCGCTGCTGAAAGTCTGCGAATTTGATAACAAGAATTTCGACGGCAAAGCAAAACCAGCGGAAAATGATTTCATGCTTCTAGACAGCATCAAATAATTTTTTCGTTTTTAAGTTTGTGATGATTATCAGTCCGAATTAAAACTGATTGACAATAAATGAATGATCATTTATTATTGAATTTTGAGAAATAAAGTTGAATTAACGCAGGACGCAATAATTAAAGCGA
>JBJKTB010000025.1:0-7480 GCA_046703345.1 Ignavibacteriaceae bacterium | reverse complement strand
ATTTTAAGGATCAGCTTGGAGTCGCTCAGCAGATCTGTCTGATTATATCCGGTTATCTTCTCCACCGATGCGGTATAAAAAACGGGCCTGAGCAGTCTGCCTGTCCTTTCAAATGTGAAAAGAAAATCGTCTATGTTTTCAGTAAGGCTTCGGTATTTTTCTTCGGATTCTTTAATAACCTGCTGACTTCTTTTCCTCTCAGTAATATCTCTTACAACAAGAACAATATAAGTTCTCGCGTCTTCCTTAAAGGAAGAAAGGGTTACTTCGGCGTAGAAGTTAGCGCCGTCTTTACGTCTACCGAGAAAGTCGAGCCGTTCGGGGATTTCATTTGTCCTTTTCAGGTTATCGAGATAAGCGCTTAATTTATTTACGTCGCTCTCGGCAACAAGATCGAGTATGTCGCGGTTGATGAGCTCGTTTTCTTCGTTATATCCGAACACTCTCAGGAAGTTCTGGTTCATCATAGAAAATCTGCGGTCAACCTCAACTGCCACGCCGTCCTGGAATGCATCGTACATCGAGCGGTAGATGGCGAGCGAGTTCTGAATTTCTTTCTGTTTTGTAACGTCGGTAAATACGCAGTTGAAATATCCGAGCATATTGTTCTGATAGACCGGCGAGAAAACGGCCCGCGCAAGGATCTTCCGTCCTTGCTTTGTTATAAGCGGCAGTTCCACTTCGCGCATCGCTGAGTTTTCGAAATTCCTCAAATCAAATCCGTGCGCGGAAATATATTCCGGATCGATTATGTCCCTTAATTTTAAACGCAAGATCTCGTCTTCAGAATAATTTAAAGCGGAGACGAATACGGGGTTCGTAAAAATTATGCTTCCGTCCGGGTCTATGTTGCAGATAAGATCGGCCGATTTCTCAACAATAATTTTTAATTTTTCCTCTGAAGCTTTAAGCTGCTGCTCCACGCTGACGCGGGCGGTTATGTTTGTGCATAGCACAATTATAATTGCGCCCGGCTCTTCGGTCATCGAAAACTTTGCGTCGATTATTTCTTTTCTGCCGTCCTTCTGGTAGACGGTTAAAGTTATCTTCCAGATTTTGGATTTCTTCAACTCCGACTTGATGCCTTCAAAATACTCGGAGTCGAATTCGTCGAGAGCCTTGCCGAAGAACTTCCCGTATACCTCGCTTCTGCTGTAGCCGAAGAGGGATTCGGAAGACTTGTTCCAGAAAATAATTTTCCCGTGATTGTCCACGGCGAAGATAGCGTCGGTTATAGCCTCGGAGATATGCCTGTACTGTTCCAGCTCGCCTATTTTGTTCTCGAGAAATTTATTCTCCAGCACAAGGTCGGTAACGTCGTTAAAGAAGAAGAAGACGAATTGAATTTGAGACTGCCAGTTGAGCAGAGGTTCTATCCGGCATTCGTAAATGAGGTCTTCGTCTTTAAGGTTTACTTCTATGTTAAATTTCTCGGAGCTTTTTTTATTAAGCGAAAGCTGAAAATTTTTATCGATCGAGTCTTTTACTCTTTCGGAAAAGACCTGCGAAACTCTTAACCCGGTCAATCCTTCTTCCGGCACTTCAAGTCTTCCCAGATTTTTTCCGAGAGAATATTTTATCTCGCCCTGTTTGTCTGTAACAAAAAAGAAATCGCTTACCTTTGAAAGTATGTTTTCAATATGCGCCGGCTTCAACGATTTTTCCTCGGCGTAGTCGGGAGCTATTTTTATGTCTTCAACAATTAAGATTCCGCCGGCGAATTTATCGTCTTCGGTAAGAGGAGATCCTTTCAGAGTAACTGTAAGCAGACTTTTATCTACGGTTTTAATTACCTTAATCTGTTTTTCAAAACTGTGTCCTTCGGTTAGATCGTTAAGTTCTCTTTTTATGTCGATGTCCGGGAATAAGCTGGTCTCAAGGATGTCTGCTCCTTCAAGGCCTGCGTGTTTGAACTTATACAGCATTGCGTACTTGACGAAGATGTCGTTAACGAAATAGATCTTCCACACGGCATTGAAGGCAATTTTTACGATGGGAATTTGAGCGATGATCTGGGGAATATTTTTTTCCCGGTTCATTATTCTGAAGTTATCTGAGGTTTTTTCCATTCGCCCTTAAAATAAAAATTCTAGTATTAATGTATCAATTTTAATGCTAAAGAGTAAAAACCGTGCCGTTACAGTAACTAAGAGGGGCCTGCGGCAGGGCAGAAGGATTGCTGTGGTTAGTTAAGTGCGCATTATTTAAGAAGATAGCCCTTGTAAATTCGTGTTCCGGGCGTAATTAGGAGAAGAAAAACATTATACGCAATGCTTTAAAATCCGGTGAAAAGCATCACACGATTATGTATCATTTTGGGGCCGCTGCTTAATATTATCCAGTAAAGTGTTTGTCGCATATCCTTCTAACCAAATGTTTTTCTGAAAGATAAGATGCCTGCCGGCAGAACCGGCAGCAAACATTCGTTGATTTGGCGAAGCGGATATTGAATAAGAATAAAAAGGCCTGCGGCTCTATACGGTTTCTTTAATTCTGGATTCGAGTCCGTCAAGCTCATCGCTTAATTCTTTCGGCAGCTTGTCGGCGAAGATAGTGTAATATTCTTTAATATCCTTAACCTCATCAAGCCAAAGATTTTTATCTATTCTGAATAGTTCGGCTATTGAGTCCTTACTTATTTCCAGGCCGGCAGTATCAATTGCTCCGGCCTGCGGGAGAATGCCGACCGGGGATTTAACCGCAGCGCCTATTCCGCCTGTCCTCTCGAAAATCCATTTAAGTACTCGTATGTTTTCGCCGTAACCGGGCCAGATGAATTTGCCTTCTTTGTCCTTTCTGAACCAGTTAACATAATAAATCTTAGGGAGTTTTTCCTGATCGGCTGATTTGCCGACGTCGAGCCAATGAGAAAAATAATCTCCCATGTTGTATCCGCAGAACGGCAGCATAGCGAATGGATCGTGCCTTAATTTACCCACCGTACCTTCCGCTGCCGCAGTTCTTTCAGAAGATACGATAGAGCCCAAGAACGTGCCGTGCTGCCAGTTAAAGGCCTCGTAAACCAGCGGGACGGTTTCAGCGCGTCTGCCGCCGAATAATATCGCGGAAATAGGAACACCCTTGGGATCTTCCCATGAATTGTCTATAACCGGGCACTGGCTTGCCGGCGAAGTAAATCTTGAGTTGGGATGGGCGGCTTTATTCTCGCTGTCTTTAGTCCACCCGTTTCCTTTCCAGTCGGTTAACTTTTCAGGTTTGTTCTCTGTTAATCCTTCCCACCACACATCGCCTTCGGGAGTAAGCGCAACATTTGTGAAGATGCTGTTTTTCTTCATGGAAAGGATTGCATTGGGATTCGTATCCATAGACGTGCCGGGAGCAACGCCGAAGAAACCGGCCTCCGGATTTATCGCGTAAAGTCTGCCGTCTTCCCCGAACTTCATCCAGGCTATATCATCACCGACGGTTTCCACCTTCCAGCCGGGAAGCGTTGGAGTAAGCATAGCGAGATTAGTTTTTCCGCAGGCGCTGGGGAAGGCAGCCGCTATTTATTTCTTTTCGCCTTCAGGCGAAGTGATGCCTACTATAAGCATATGTTCGGCGAGCCATCCGCCGCTTCTTGCCATAGTAGACGCAATGCGGAGCGCGAAGCATTTCTTTCCGAGAAGCGCGTTCCCGCCGTAGCCGCTTCCGTAAGACCAGATTGATCTTTCTTCGGGAAAATGGACTATATACTTTTCCTTGTTGCAGGGCCAGGGCACATCTTTATCGCCTGTATTCAGAGGTGCACCTACAGAATGAAGCGAATGAACGAAATCGCCTTCGCCGAGAATGTCCAGCACTTCTTTTCCCATCCTTGTCATAATTCTCATGCTGCATACAACGTAAGGCGAATCGGTCAGCTCAACTCCGATGTGTGATATTTTTGAGCCGAGCGGCCCCATACTAAACGGGATAACGTACATCGTTCTTCCCTTCATGCAACCGGTGAACTTTTCCTTAAGAATTTCTTTCATGTCAACGGGATCCATCCAGTTATTGGTGGGGCCGGCGTCTTCTTTTTTCAGCGAGCATATAAAAGTTCTGTCTTCAACCCTGGCAACATCGGAAGGATCTGATTTACAGTAATAGCTGTTAGGTCTTTTTTCTTCATTTAATTTTATAAATGTTCCGTTATTTACAAGCATTGCGGCCAGCTCGTCGTATTCTTCCTGCGAGCCGTCGCACCAGTGTATCTTATCGGGCCGGCACATAGCGGCTGTTTCCTCAACCCAGCGGGCCAACTCTTTATTAACGGTCATGTGATTTCCTTTCCTTTTAATAAAGCCAAGAATTTTTAGTTCTTCGGTAAGTCGATTAAATTTTATTAATCGGCAATATATACCGCCCCGTCTAAATATTATCGGTAAATATTACACGGGCCTTTATTTTAATATTTAAGCAGCAAATTCGGATTTAAATTCGGAATGGGGCAAAAATATAAAAAACCGCAGAGGCATTCAATTATTTTTATACAATGTGACTTGGGAAATATGCATGCCGAATTTCCGAAATAATTTGGAGATAAGGATAAGCAAAGATTTCAGTATAAAATTTATTAAATTAAAACGTTAAAAAACGTTGGAATGCACAGTGGTGACTTTTTTACAGAAGCTCGGGGAGAAGACGCTTTTGTTCTTCCGGGAGATCGGCCAGGTATCCGAACTTTTATGGGGAATAATAAAAAGTTTTAGGATGATACCGAAGAGCCGGAAGATAATATTCTATCAGATGGAGCATATAGGAGTTAATTCTCTTCCGCTCGTTACCATAATAGCGGTTTTCACGGGCGCGGTTGCCGCGTGGCAGGCGGCTTATCAATTAAAAGGGCTTGCGCCCTTGTCGTTTCTGGGAGGTTCTACCAGCCGGGCAATTATTACAGAGCTCGGTCCCGTGCTTACCGGAATTGTAATTGCCGGGAGAGTGGGAGCTTCAATAGCGGCGGAGCTTGGTACGATGAAAGTCACTGAACAGATCGACGCGCTTGAAACTATGGCCATCAGTCCGGTAAGATATCTTGCCATGCCGCGTTTTCTCGCTTCGATAGTAATGCTTCCGCTGCTGGTAATTTTTGCAGACACAATAGCCGTTTTCGGCGCTTTCGTCGTGTCGAATTATTTTCTCGGCGTATCGTTCTCAGTATTTTTCCATTCGGTAAAAAGATTTTTCGTCTTCTCGGATCTCATTGCGGGACTGGTGAAGACCGTATTCTTCGGGGGAGTAACGGCTCTGCTGGGATGTCATATAGGCTTCAGAACCGAAGGCGGAGCTGAAGGGGTAGGACTCGCAACTATCAGGTCATTCGTACTTTCATCCGCCTTAATATTAATTCTAGATTACCTTCTCTGGATGCTGATATTTTAAGTTATGTTATTCGCAGTATAAACCAAAGAAAATTATCGTACTTAAAAAATGATTGCTTCTAATTTCAAGATATATTATTTTCAGCAAGTTCTGATTCATTAAGTTCTACCCCCCCTTAATGAATCTTCCCCATGCCCGGTAGCCCTCCACCGGGCAGTATTATTTTAAATTCTCCCAAAAATTTCGTAAATATGCAGAAAGAAATTTCCGGTAAAACTAAGAACGGTGACCGATATTGATAAAATAAAACATAAATTGATTTAAAGAGAAAAAGGAGTTAAGCTGCCCGATAGTCTCGGTTTCGGTAAATATTTTACTGATCATGCTTTTGAAATGGATTATAATCCTGAAAAAGGCTGGCATAATCCGGTAATAAAACCTTTGTCTAATCTTACTCTTCATCCGGCAAGCATGTATCTACACTACGGACAGGGGATTTTCGAAGGTCTCAAAGCATTTAAAACAGATTCCGGCGAAGTGGTTATTTTCAGGCCGGAGAAACACATTCAGAGATTAAATAATTCCGCCAGAAGAATATGCATCCCCGAAGTCGATCCTGATTTTCTGCTCGAGGCTTTAACTGAGCTTGTCGCCGTAGAAAAAGACTGGATCCCGACCAAGCACGGCGAATCGCTTTACATCAGACCGTTTATCTTCGGTTCGGATGATTTCCTCGGAGTAAGACCTTCACAGAAATATAAACTCGTAATCATTCTTTCTCCGGTAGGCGCGTATTATCCCGAAGGATTTAAACCCGTTAAGATCCTCGTACAGGACGACTACGTGAGAGCGGTCCGTAAGGGATTAGGCGAATGCAAGACTCCCGCTAACTATGCCGCAAGTCTTCTTGCCGGCGAAGAAGCCAGGAAAAAAGGTTTCACACAGGTGCTGTGGCTCGACGGCGTTGAGCAGAAATATATTGAAGAAGTAGGAACGATGAATATCTTTATCAGATTCAAAGATGAAGTCGCTACCCCTTCTCTCAGCGGCAGCATTCTCCCGGGAGTAACCAGAGATTCCGTTATTCAGATTTTAAAAGACTGTAACATGAACCTGACCGAGAGATCTATAAGCATAGATGAAGTTGTTTCCGAATACAAGAAAGGAAACGTGCTCGGAGTTTTCGGCACCGGCACTGCGGCTATAATATCATCGGTAGGATGGCTTACTTACAAAGATCTGCAGATGACGTTCAATGACGGCAAGCCCGGCGATCTTGATTTAAAACTTTTCGAAGAGCTTACATCAATCCATTACGGAAAAAAGGAAGATACGCACAACTGGCTGACACACGTCGCAGTTAAAGAAGTGGAAGCGTAATTCCTATTTAAAAAGTTTCCCCTGACCCTTTCTCTTCTCGGGGCATTTTGTGAAAACTAAAATTTTTGCAAAGTGCCCAATTTTTTTATTGTGTATGTTCTACGCCTGCACTCTTTCTTATCTTATTTATCAACAGTCCGGTGATTATGCCCAGACACAATGCCTCAAGCGATCTGTTTAAATAAACGGCAAACTTAAAGAGAGATATGAGCCGTGTATCTGCCATTATAAATCCGGTCAGCAGCGCGGCTGCGATAAGGATGATCCAGGTTTTAACCGAAACCGGTTTCTTGAATTTTTTTGAGAAGCGAAATCCTAACGCGATAAAGACCGCGTAAGTAAAAAATATAGAAAAGATTTCCATGAGAATTCCCCCATGATTTTTTGTTAGAAGTTATCCCCTAAATAAGAACAACCGAAATAATGACACTCTTTCTTCTTGCTCCATTGCCATTTAGATGTAAATTAAATAGAATATTCTAAAGATGAAAATAAAAAGTGAAACTCGACAGAGAACTTGCGGAACTGTACGGAGTAGAAACCAGTGTATTGAAACAAGCCGTGCGAAGGAACATTAAAAGATTTCCGAAAGACTTCATGTTTTCTTCAAATAAAAAAGAGATAAATCTTCTGGTATCACAAAATGTGATACCATCTATGAGCCATTTAGGAGGTGCAAATCCAATGGCATTTACCGAACAGGGAGTTGCGATGTTTTCGTCTGTGCTAAACAGCGAGCGTGCCATTGAAATCAATATATAAATAATGAGGGTTTTCGTAAAGCTTAGACAAATAG
>JBJKTB010000024.1:0-2834 GCA_046703345.1 Ignavibacteriaceae bacterium | reverse complement strand
GAGGAAGAAGTCGAAAGGACTATAAGCTTAGTTCATAAACATTCACCGGAAGGAAGTATCCTCTGTTTCGATTACATGACCGATAAGCTGGAATCAATAAATCCGGCCGAACCTTTCCGGTTCTGGGCCGCGAAAGAAAAAATTGAAGAGCTGCTCTTCAATAATAAACTGCGAATAGAAGAGCATATAGGCCCGGCAGAAATGGCCGGAAGATATTTAACTCTTAAAGACGGAACCGCAGGAGAAAAGATATTAGCCTCATTCCGGCTGGTTAAAGCAATTACGACAAATTAGAATTGAAATATGACGCCGGCTTCTATTGCGTGAAATGAGACTTTGGAAAACAGTTGTGTCTTTTTATAACACGCTGTTTGGCATTTTGAATAGCTGACTATTAAAGAAGGATAAAAAACGATGGTTCTTACGGCGGGATTAATTGTATTAATTCTAATAAGTATTTTTTTAGTATTGGTGGTTTTGAGTCCCGGAAAGCCAAAGCAGTTTCTCGATAATAACGGGAAGGCGCTTAATAACAGCATATCGGAAAAAATGTTTTTAGAAATAAACGGCGTCTCTCAAGGAATGTTCATTAAGGGAGCAAATTTAGATAATCCGATTATCCTCTATCTGCACGGCGGAATGCCGGATTATTTTTTCACCGAAAAGTATCCGACGCAGCTCGAGAAGAATTTTACAATGGTATGGTGGGAACAGCGAAATTGCGGCATATCCCATAATTCCGGTTCGAAGAATAGTCATACTTCGGTGGACCGGATTATTGACGACACAATTGAATTAACCAAGTACCTGTTAAAGCGCTTCGGCAGGAAGAAAATTTACTTGATGGGGCATTCAGGCGGAACTTTCATCGGCGTTTATGCTGCTGATAAAGCGCCGGAGTTATATTACTCGTACATAGCCGTAGCGCAAATGTCGGACCAGCTTAAATCAGAAAAGATTGCTTACGACTATATGCTAAATAAATACCGGGAATCGGGAGACGTAAAAATGGTTAAAGCATTGCAGCGCGTATCATTTAATAAAAACGGAGAATTGCCTGAAGAATATGTAAAGATTAGAGACGCGGCAATGCACCGGCTCGGTATAGGGACGATGAAAGAAGCAAGAAATCTGTTCGCTGATATTTTCCTGCCGTCTGTTTTTTTCAGCGAATATACATTGAGGGAGAAGTACAATTTATGGTCGGGTAAAGCAGACTCGGGCATCAGCCAAAACTGGAGCAGAATGATAAGCATTAACTTAATGAGGGAGATTAATTCATTTCGAATACCGGTCTATTTTCTGCACGGTATTGATGATTACACCTGCTCTTACCGGTTAGCGAAAGAATATTTTAAAAATCTAAGCGCGCCGGTAAAAGGATTTTACACTTTCGATCATTCGGCGCACAGCCCGATGTTTGAAGAACCTGATAAGGTAAATAAAATATTAGCCGGCGATGTGCTGAATTCACGGGCGGAGCTGGCGGATAAAATGTAAGTAATATCCCTTAAATATTTAGTAATCAAAAAAGACGGGAATCTAATATCCTTCCGGCTATATATTTAATTTGTTAAAAGACCGCACTCCATAATTTAAATAAGTTCTGCGTCACACGGGTATTAATTTTATGATGAAAATTTTGATAATAACTTTTTAGAATTGTACTATCTGATGTATTAAGATTTCTGCAAGGGACTGCGGCCGTAATTAAATGCGTAATTGATATTCAATTCCGCACGTCCTTTTGCACGCGATGCCGCCGCTCCGTGACGAACACCGGGCAGGCATTAGAACAGCATACAAGGATTTATATAAATAGGAGAATAAAAAATGAGAATAGGTATAACAGGAGCAACAGGCCACCTTGGCAGATTAGTGATTAACAGACTAAAAGCAAAAGTTGACGCGAATGAAATCATCGGAATGGCTCGTACGCCTTCTAAAGCAGCGGACCTGGGAATAGAAGTACGCGAAGCTGATTACAATAAGCCGGAAACGCTCGATAAAGCCTTGGCCGGTATCGATACGCTGCTGCTGATATCCGCGAGCGAGATAGGCAAACGTAAAGCACAGCATCATAATGTTATTGAAGCGGCTAAGAAGGCCGGCGTAAAGCGAATCGCCTACACAAGTATACTTTACGCGGAGACGTCGCCCATAGGCCTGGCCGAAGAACACAGAGCGACCGAACAAGAGATAAAAGCGTCGGGCATTCCTTTCACTTTCCTGCGCAACGGCTGGTACTTTGAGAATTACACCGCTTCAGTAAAGCAGGCTCTTGAACGCGGCGTGATACTCGGAAGCGCGGGCGACGGGAAGTTTTCATTTGCAGCACGTGCCGACTATGCCGGCGCAGCGGTAGCGGTATTAACGAGCGGTGGGCATGAAGGCAAGGTATACGAACTCGCCGGCGATAATGCCTATACGCTGAGCGATCTGGCTTCGGAAATTTCACGTCAGTCAGGTAAGAAGGTTGAGTACAAGAACGTAGAAGAATCGGAGTATGCGGCGGTGCTTACTTCAGCCGGTCTGCCCGAAGCGGTGGCAAAAGCCATTGCCGGCTGGGATACGTGCGCGTCGAAGGGCGCGCTGTTTAACGACAGCAAGCAGCTCTCCGCGCTGACGGGTCATCCGACAACAACTTTATCCGCCGCAGTTGCAGAAGGACTTAAGTAGATATTCATAAGACGATCAAGTTCTAAATTAAGAAAAGAGAAACCCGCCATGTGCCAAATCATGCGTGGCGGGTATGCATTACTGCCTCATCAAAAAATCCAAATCAGCAGTGTTTCGTTTTCTCATACAAACAGCTAAATGAAATACGCAAAAAT
>JBJKTB010000023.1:0-2898 GCA_046703345.1 Ignavibacteriaceae bacterium | reverse complement strand
GCCTCCCGACGAATTAAAGATAAGAATATTTACTGTTGCGGGCAGGCTAATTGATGAAATTCAGGTGCCTCCTTCGGAATTGAATCTCGGATTTAACAGAGTATATTGGAACGGACGGGATAAAGACGGCGACGATATTGCAAATGGAGTATATTTTTACAAAATTGTGTACAAAAATAACGGCACCGAAAAGTCGGTCATTCAGAAACTCGCAAAGGTAAGATAAACTCCATTCGGTTTGTTTTTTGACGACACTGTTTATCTTCTTCAAGCGGCGGATCATTATTTTATTTGTTGATGTGAATAGGACTCAACTGAGAGAGAAATCCTTATTCGTCGATCATTATCTTTTATAAAATTCTCATCACTGCGGCTAAGTATTTTTCCCTGATCTTTATTTCGGTCATTTTAAAATAATATTTCGGAGTAATGATGTGCGGAATCGTAGGCTATATAGGCGAGAAGAATTGCGTACCTATTTTAATTAACGGTCTAAAGCGACTTGAATACCGCGGATATGATTCCGCCGGAATAGGCATTATTTTCGACAGCCAGGCGAAGATAATTAAGAATAAGGGCAAAGTATCTCTTCTTGAAGATAAGATAGATTCGCTGAACCTAAACGCCGGGTTAGGAATCGGTCATACACGCTGGGCAACTCACGGCGCTCCGAACGAGACGAACGCTCATCCTCACTGCAACACGAACCGGAATCTGTTTGTAATTCACAACGGCATTATTGAAAATTACCAGACGCTGAAGGCAGGCCTGGAGAAGCTTGGTTATACATTCAGAACAGAAACAGACTCGGAAGTTATCCCTCAATTGATTGACAGCTTTTTAGTAAGAGGCCATTCGCTTTTCAAATCGGTTCAGCTCGCGCTTAGCGAAGTTGAAGGAACTTACGGCCTCGCTGTTATTTACCAGAATGAACCTGATAAAATAATTGCGGCCCGCAAGGGCTCGCCCCTTCTGCTCGGAATCGGCGAGAATGAAAATTTCGTGGCCTCCGACGTCTCTGCCATCCTAGCCTATACAAAGCAGATTGTTTATCTGGAAGACGGCGAGCTCGTTGAAATTTATAAGGATAAGTTCATCGCAAAGACTGTTCTCGACCGCGAGATTGAAAAGGAGGTCCATGAGATAAGCATGAGCCTTGAGGAGATAAGCAAGGGCGGTTATCCTCACTTCATGCTTAAAGAAATAATGGAGCAGCCGGAATCCGTAAGGAATTCTATGAGAGGAAGAATCCTTTTCGATAAAGGCACAGCGAAGCTAGGAGGATTGGAGAACGTTGCCGATCAGCTTGCAGATTCCAAGAGAATAATTATCTCCGCCTGCGGAACTTCATGGCACGCCGGACTTGTGGGCAAATACATGTTTGAGCAGTTTACCCGGATTCCTACTGAAGTTGAATACGCTTCTGAATTTAGGTACAGAAATCCTGTTATTAATAAGGATGACGCGATTTTCTTCATATCCCAGAGCGGAGAAACCGCCGATACCCTGGCATCTCTCCGTGAAGCAAAAATTAGAGGCGCGCTCGGACTCGGCGTATGCAATGTGGTCGGCAGTTCAATCGCGAGAGAAAGCACCGCAGGAGTGTATACTCACGCAGGCCCGGAAATAGGCGTCGCTTCAACAAAAGCTTTTACCTCTCAGTTAGTAGTGCTTTCTCTTATTACTCTGCTGATAGCCAGAAAGAAAAACATGAGTCAGGTTGACGGTAAAACCATTTCCGAGGAGCTGAGCAAGATACCCGACAAGATTACGAAGATACTCGCGCTGAACAGCCGAATTGAGGAAATTGCCGACGCGTTTAAGAACGCGAAGAACTTTCTTTATTTAGGCAGAGGCTATAACTTCCCGGTCGCACTCGAAGGCGCGTTGAAGCTGAAGGAAATATCCTACATACACGCTGAGGGTTATCCGGCCGCAGAAATGAAGCACGGTCCGATCGCACTTATTGATGAGAACATGCCAGTAGTTTTTCTGGCTCCGAAGGATTCTACTTACGAAAAAATAATAAGCAACATAGAAGAAACCAGAGCTAGAAAGGGGAAGATAATCGCGATTGCCAGCGAGAATGACGATCAGATAGAAAAGCTTGTCGATTTTACAATCAAGATTCCCGATACTATAAGAATGCTTATGCCTCTGCTTACTGTTATTCCGCTCCAGCTTCTGGCATACCATATAGCGGTTAAGAAGGGACTTAATGTAGATCAGCCGAGAAATCTCGCAAAGAGTGTTACGGTTGAATAGATAGAATTATATTTTTATTAAGTCTTACAAAATGCATGAATGCATGAATGCATGAAAGCATGAGGGCATGAAAGCATGAGAGCATGAGAGCATGAAAGCATGTATTCTTATTGTGTACTTCATGCATCCATGCAATCATGCAGCCATGCTTTCTTTTGATTCATCTCCCGCCGGATAGATTTGAAATTTTCTTCGCATAGTTATGCACAACTTTTCAACATTCTTCCGTCTATACTGATTTTATTGGAAATTTAACCAAAAACGAAACTATTTTATCCTGCAGGCAGATTTTAACCATTAATTTATGTAATTTATCAGCATAAAAATACGACTAATTAATGGTTATATACACTAATAGCCAGTTTTAATTAGGCCAAAAGCAATCAAGTTGAACAAAACGGAAGGGGGACTTAACATGTCCAAAAAAAATGTCCTGATTATGGGAGCTGCAGGCCGTGACTTTCATAATTTCAATGTGTACTTCAGAGACAATTCCGATTACAATGTTGTTGCGTTTACAGCAACTCAAATTCCTAATATCGACGGAAGGAATTATCCTCCCGAGCTGGCCGGAAAGCTTTACCCGAAGGGAATAAAAATTTACGACGAAAAAAACCTAGTTAACATTATTAA
>JBJKTB010000022.1:0-13086 GCA_046703345.1 Ignavibacteriaceae bacterium | reverse complement strand
GTTCCGGAAGGCTCGGTCTTCGGTCTAATCGGCCGTAACGGCGCCGGAAAGACGACAACTATTAGAATGATGATGAATATCTACATCCCGGATGACGGAGAAGTGATTTTAAGAGGTACAAAGATCGGCCAGCAGTTCCGCGATACGGTTGGCTACCTTCCCGAAGAAAGAGGCCTTTATAAAAAAATGAAAGTTATTGAGACTCTTCTCTACTTTGCTGAACTAAAAGGCAAAACAGGCAGAGATGTTGAGAGCAAAGCTTCCGAATATCTCGAACGCTTCGATCTGGCCGACCGGAAAAACTCAAAGATTGAGGATTTGTCTAAAGGCAATCAGCAGAAGGTCCAGTTCATAACTACTATTTTACATGATCCGGAATTTATTATACTCGATGAGCCTTTCTCCGGGCTCGATCCGATAAACACCGACCTTCTTAGAGAGATTATTGTCGACCTGAAAAGCAAAGGGAAAGTAATTATACTTTCAACTCACCTTATGGACTTTGCCGAGAAGATGTGCGACCATCTGGCCATGATTGATAAAGGCAAGATTATACTCAACGGCTCTTTAAAAGATATTAAAGCAAAATACGCTCAGAAAAACGTAAGCCTTACTCATGAAGGCAGTATTTCATTTCTGCACGGTCACCCGATTGTAGAAAGAATTGAAGATTTCGGCAACACTACCGGCATAAGAGTTAAAGATCCTTCTCAAGTGCAGGAGCTTCTTAAATTGCTAGTTCAGAATAATGTGGTTGTTAAAAAATTCAGCGCCGACGATATCTCGCTTCATGAGATCTTTGTTCAGCTCGCCGGCAATAACGGCAAAAATTCGGAGGTAAATCATGTTTAATAAACGTATGCTTGCCGTCCTTAAAAGAGAGCTGAGAGAGAAGCTCATCAGTAAGACTTTTATTTTAATGACTCTACTTATACCGGTGTTCCTATTCGGAATTCTGGCAATGCAGACTTTCCTTATTTCTTTTAAGGGAGACAGCAAGGCAAATCTTGTGGTCGTATCCGAATCTTCTCAAATTTCGGACGGACTTCAGAATGCATTGTCCCAGCTCCCGCAAGTACAGAAAGGTGTTTATAAGATCTCCTACTCAACTATGAATTCCTCTGAATTTAAATCTTATCTGGACGCTCAGAAAGATAAAATTGTTAATGAGAAACTGACCGGGATTATATTTGTCCCGGATTCCGCTCTAAATGATAAGAAAGTTCAATACTACTCAAAGAACCCTAATAACAACACTTTATTCAGCAATCTAAAAAGCGGCATAAATAAAACCCTTGTTAACATTCATTTCAGCGACAAGCATTTAAGCGAAGCCGAAGTTGCCTTCGCGCGCGCGGGCGTTGATTTTAACAGCTTCCGTATATCCAAAGATCAGCAGATTAAGGAGGAAGGCATAGGAAATACTATTGTCTCATTTCTGTTTACTTTCCTGCTTTACTTCAGTCTTCTCTTCCTCGGTACCATGATGATGCGTTCTGTAGTTCAGGAAAAGAACAACAAGATAGTTGAGGTGCTT
Source organism: Ignavibacteriaceae bacterium (assembly GCA_046703345.1). Lineage (GTDB taxonomy): Bacteria > Bacteroidota > Ignavibacteria > Ignavibacteriales > Ignavibacteriaceae > FEN-1297. The sequence goes on along the minus strand of JBJKTB010000022.1, from coordinate 11,549 downwards.
CTTTCATCAGTCAGCAGCAGCGAACTTATGACGGGTAAAATACTCGGTACAGCTATTACTGGGATTCTGCAGATGGCCATTTGGATTCTGCCTGTTATTGTTGTTATCTCTTCCTCTATTTTTATGCTTCCGCCGGAATTTATGATCGACATAAGCATGGGACAGGTGCTTTATTTTCTATTTAATTATTTTATCGGTCTTATAACTTTCCTCGGATTGTTCACGACCGTAGGCGCTATTTTCGATAACGATCAGGACGCCCAGTCCGGCATCTGGCCGATAACTCTTCTTATAATGATCCCGTTTTTTATAGCCATTACTCTTGGCCAGAATCCGGAAAATACGATTGCTAAGGTGGCCTCATTGCTTCCTTTTGCTTCAGTTATTGTGATGCCGGCCAGAATGACGCTTATAGATGTCCCGGTATGGCAGCTTGTACTTTCAGCTCTTGTAACCGTAGGAACAATGTTTGCCATCTTTCCCTTCGCCGGAAAGATTTACCGCGTCGGCATCTTGATGTCAGGTAAAAAGCCGAAATGGTCTGAAGTAGTAAAATGGCTGAAGTATAAATATTAATTGCGTCACTCTTTTTGCTTTTAACAGCCCGCGAATCAATACGCGGGCTGTAATAAAATAAAGGCTTGCCGATGTTAAAAAAACTATTTCAGTTAGATAAATACGGAACTGATTTTAAGACTGAAGTTCTTGCCGGCATTACCACCTTTCTTGCGGCAATGTACATCATTGTCGTAAATCCCTCCATAATCAGCAAAACCGGCATGTCATTTAACGCTGTATTAACCGCCACAGTACTCGTCTCGGCGTTCAGCACAATAATGATGGGCATCTATGCAAAGAATCCTATCCTGGTGGCTCCGGGAATGGGACTGAATGCCTTCTTTACCTTCTCGGTAGTGCTAGGTATGGGCATTAAATGGGAAACGGCTCTTGGCTCTGTGTTCTGGGCGGGAATTATATTCATAATTCTTTCGGTCTTTAATATACGCACATACATTGTCAGGGCAATACCTAAACAGATAAGATATGCGGTTTCTGCCGGTATAGGCTTGTTTATAGCGCTGATAGGATTTGTTAACGCCGGATTTATAGTTGCGAGTCCGGCCACTCTTGTTAAACTCGGATCGATGAATGCCGTTACTGTTACTTTTGCTGTCGGCTTGATGATTACTTCCGTGTTAATAATAAAACGGGCAAAAGGCGCTATTATTCTCGGCATCGCTATAACTACCCTTCTGGCAGTTCCTATAGGAAGATTTTACGGAGATGCCTCAGCGGTTAATTTCGGCATTCCTACTCTCGTTACTTGGAAAGGATTATTTTCCGCGCCGGACTTCAGTCTGGTTTTTAAATTGGACCTCATTGGCTCGCTTAAGTTTGCCGTTTGGCCTGTTACTTTTGCCTTCCTTTTTACTGATATGTTCGACAGCCTTTCTACTTTCGTCGGAGTTGCAGAAGCTGCCGACCTGATTGATCCCGACGGCGAACCAAGAAATGTAAAAGAATCGCTAATAGTCGATGCGCTATCTACCGCAATTTCCGGTCTGTTTGGAACAAGCGCAGGTACGGCGTATATAGAATCAGCTACCGGTATCGAAGAAGGCGGAAGATCCGGTCTTACAGCAGTAACTGCCGGATTATTGTTTCTTCCGTTCATGTTTATATCTCCCCTTTTATCTGTCGTCCCGGAAATCGCCACAGCCCCTGCTCTTGTTATCGTCGGGGCTTTTATGATGAAACCTGTGCTTAAAATTAATTGGATGAATTTTGATGATGCCGTTCCTTCCTTTATCGCGCTTATTCTTATACCTTTTACCTATTCTATAACACAGGGTATTATTTGGGGATTCTTAAGCTGGACTGTAATCAAACTCATGCTCGGTAAATCAAATGAAGTATCACCAATGCTGATAATTATAGATATATTTGCAATTTTAGCCCTTATTATTTAATTATTCGCATAAATTATATTTCATGGACAAAAATATTAACCTTGTCACAAATTACTTGTATCTCAAATATTTAATTTGATTTTTGGACAGCAGTTTCTTAGCTTGATTTTAAAACATTTTCTACAGTATAGTTTTCTGCCAAAGCATTTTCTTAATCTTCTTCCTTCTGCTGCATAAGTCTCTAAAATAAACTTGAAATTATGAACAGATTTAATTCGGCGATGCATTTATGTCTGATTTTACTATGAAAGCAATAATTAATTATAAATATGATACTTATTAAAAGGGAGGCAGGAAATGAGAAATGCAAAACTTAAAATTCTTATTGCCGAAGATGAGCTTATAATTGCGCTTGCGCTGAAATCAATGCTTGAGGAGGAAGGTCATGAAATAACTTCATTGGTAAGCACTGCAATTGAGGCAATCACTAAAAGTCAAATTGACAAACCGGATTTGATACTCATGGATGTGCTTCTTAGCGGTTCTTTAAATGGGTTTGAAGCTGCCAGAATTATCTCTTATAAGGACAAGACTCCAATAATTTTCCTAAGCGGTAATCATGACGAGGAATCTTTCTTTTCTTTAAAAGATGTAAACTCCTGCGGTTTTCTGCAAAAACCTTTCGATAGAAATCAGGTTATAGAACTCATAAATAAATATATAAATTCTATTAGGCATCCAACTGATTCTTTAGACATGATGCCGCCTTCTACTTATTCCTTTTAATTTACGCCGGCGGTTTTGTTGTTTTCGGTCCCGCCACTTATCGGCTAATTTTGCACTTTCGGCGATTTATATCCGCAATTCTCGCTATTTTCTTTACTTCTTTTAGATTGTTATTTATTTTAACCGCAGTTTCAATGCTTTCAATAAGAATTGTAGAATATTTGTTTGTTTAATGGAGGGTACGATGTCATTGTCCGACTTGACGGTTTTTGCTGTAGCTATTGTGTTCGGTTCTATGTTTCTTGTTGTGGGGGTATCTTATATAGCTTATAAGATTAAGAAATAGTTCCAATTGTCGTGCCGCTTTGCGGCTTTTATTGTTTGATTTTATTTAATGAGGTTCAGGTGGATTTAGGAAGAATAGTTTTTCCGATTATTATTGCATTGGTAGTCGGATTTTTTCTGATAATGGGGATTTCATATTTAGCGTATAGAATTAAAAATAGGTTTAACCATTAAAATTTTGTTTTAATGGTTAAACATCTCAAGCCATAGTTTATTTTACTATTTATTCATTCCCGTCCCTGCGGCTGCAGCTGAAATAGCTGCAATCTCATCTACAGGTATTTGGTTTACTCGGCCGCATTTCGGACATGTAACTTCTTTTTGTTTGAAGTCCGGCGGAATCTTCATCTTCAATCCGCACGCGCAGGTTATAAACGCAAATTGGTTTACTTTCATCATCAGATCTCCGAGCGTTCTCTTGGTCGATGATGCGCCCGCCTGTTTTTCTCCTGCCGCCTGCTGCCTGATATTTATAACACTTTTATCTTCGAGCCCTGATTTGGGAAATATAACCGAAGATTTACCTTTTACTGTGTTGAAAGCGTTCTGATAATCTATAAAATTAGCTCCGCCGGCCATGCTCCTTAATATACGTATCCTTTCGGATGTTGGAGGATGTGTGCTTGTAAGATCCGCCAGTTTCATCCCCTTTTTCTTTAAAGGATTGATTATATACATCGGCGCGGTTACCTTGTTAGCCGATTTTAAATCAATATCATTAGAAGATATTTTCTCCAATGCGGATGCAAGTCCTTCCGGATAGCGCGTAAGCCTTGCCCCCGATGCGTCTGCAAGATACTCTCTCCTTCTTGATATGGCGAAATAAAGAAGTCTGGCGAGTATAGGCGCCAGTATGGCGAATATTATTGCTATCACCATTATAACCATCTGCGCCTGCCCGCTGTCGCTTGATGATCTTGATCTGTATCTGCCGGACGATCCTGAAGAAAACCACAGGCCTCTTAAAAACACCTCTGATATCAGCACTATGCTGCCAAGCATTTTTCCCGCGTATGTCATAAGCAGTATATCGCGGTTAAGTATATGCGACATCTCGTGCGCGATTACTCCCTGCAGCTCGTCGCGGTTAAGACGGGCTAAAAGTCCCGCTGTTACGGTTATCGCGCTGTTCTCCGGTTTTATTCCGGTCGCGAAGGCGTTCGGCGCTTCTTCATTTATGATGTATATTTTAGGCATCTTAGGAAGCCCTGCTGCGATCTGCATTTCCTCTACTATATTAAACAGCTGAGGATGAACATCACGCGTAACTTCCTTTGCGTGGCTCACCGCAAGTATTATTGAGCTCCCGCCGAAATAACTGACGGTCGATAATATAAACCATATTAAAAGCGCGAATAAGATTCCTATAAATCCCCCTCCGTTTCCGAAGAAGTAGCTGCCTGCTAAAAATCCCAGCAGCACAAGCGCCGCTCCCATTAACCCGAAAAGAACTAGCGACTTCTGTTTATTTGCCTGAATTAGTTCCCACATATAACGACTTTTATTACTCCGTTAATTTCTGTTGCCTTATTATGAAAAACTTACTTTCGGAACTTCCTTCTCGCTTTTATCTTCTAACTGGAAGAAAGTTTCCGCCGCGAAGTTGAACATTCCCGCCAGTATATTTGAAGGGAACATCTGAATCTTATTGTTGTAGAAAAGCACCTGGTCGTTGTAATTCTGCCTTGAGAAGGAAATCTTATTTTCTGTAGACGTTAACTCTTCCTGAAGAGCAAGGAAATTCTGGTTCGCCTTAAGGTCTGGATAATTTTCCACTACAAGGAAGAATTTGCTCATCGCTCCGCTCAGCTCGCCTTCCGCCTTGGCTTTATCGGCTACAGATGAAGCGTTCATAGCCTGGCTTCTTGCGTTGGTTATATTCTGCAGAGTTTCACGCTCATGAACCATATACCCCTTAACTGTTTCAATAAGATTGGGTATTAAATCGTGTCTTCTTTTTAATTGAACGTCTATCTGCGACCATGCGTTCTTAACCTGGTTTCTCAGCCGGATGAGAGAGTTGTACATCGAGATTATAACAAATATGCCTATTACGATTAGAGCTAGAATTACAATTAATACTGCCATTTCAGTCTCCCGGTTGTTTTATATTTAATTTGTGACCGAACATTTCCTTTATAAGCGCAAGCACCTTGTTATGCTTGTCGAAGCTTCCCAGCTCGATAAGAGCCTCAAGTTCGCCTCTGTCGAACCAGACGCCGTGGTGCTTTCTGCACTTATCTATAAGTACGCTTTCGTCTTCGCCGCAGAGTATTTTATCCATCTTCTTACCGCAGATGGGACATTTAAGCGGCTGTTCTTTTGAATTATTATCTACTTTGAAAGAAGCCAGCAGTTTCTCCTTCGCTCCGGCATCTTCAAGCAGAAGTTCAAGTTCTCCTCCGTCAAGCCAGATTCCGTCGCAGTTGGTGCAGTGGTCAATCTCTATTTCATTAAGCTCAAGGATTATCAAAGGATGCTTACAGACGGGACAGTCCATTTTATTTCCGAATTTTCTTTACAAACTAATAAAAATCATGATTAAAATTAACTAAAATATTCTTATAAATAACCGGCCGAATTAGAACACACCGGTTAATTGTTATTTAGACGGTAGAGATCTGCCAATTGTTCAATTAAAAATGATAATGGGAAAGCTCAGAATTAGAATTTAAAACAGAATATCAAGTTTTTCCCTGCTTAATGCGTGCGTAAAATTAATGCTTATAGTATATACTCCGTCTCCGTCTTTAGATATCCTTTCTGCATTAATCGATTTACCGTTTAGCAAGATTTTTCCCGGAATTGACGGAGATGTTACTGAAGTTCTGTTATAATGTCCCCTGAACGCCGTTAAGATAACGGATAATTCTTTTTTATTTACATCGTATGCAGCTGACTCCAATCTTGAGTTGGTTTCTGCAATATAAGGATAAATCGGATTTCCTAAAGTTATATCAATTGCGCTTGCTTTTTTTAATTCGTATGGTATTACCGCCGAAGGATAATCGGCGCCGTCAATCTTAAATGAGCGTATGTATTTACCGGAGCCTGTTACTTTTACACTCAGATTTCTGCCGTATGCTTCTAGCGGAAATTCACACGACTTCTGACCCTCGTTTAAATAAGGATTCATCTCTATGTTCCATGAGCTCTGCCTTAATCCGAAAAGATGATAAATGCTGTATATGTACCAGCCTGCTGCCCATAAAAACTGGGGCTTGTCTATCCTGCCGTATACAGCCGGATTCCGATTATCGCTTATCCGGTATTCATACATCGCGGGCTGGCCGTTCGGACTGTCGGTTATTCCGTCTACTGTCATTATTTTTTTTATGAAATTAAATGCCTCACTCTGTTTCTCTCCTGCTATAAGAGAAAGCGCAAACCACGCATTTGCGTGCGCCCATACTCCTCCGTTAGCGTAATAATACGGCATGCCCGCTTCATCATCCTTTAATTTAAGAAAGCCTTTAAGTTTGTTCAGGTCCATCGGGTAAATACTGTAAATACCTATCTTGGGATCAAGCAGACGGAGTATAGCCGAATTTATTAACGCTTGTGTTCTCGCTGAATCAAGCAGTCCGAAATGCGCCGCTATCAAAGAACCTGTGTAATAATGAGGATCTACACTCCCGTTGCCGTAATAATTAAGCAGATAATTTCCCTAACTGCTCCATAGCTTTTTATTAAGAGCGGATGCCATTGCCTTTTCAATTCTTTCGTACTTTACGCACGCTTCATCGTCTTTATGAAGTACTGATGAAATGAAGAGATATTCTTTCAGTGATTTTACTGCAAGCGAAGTCATAAAAGCTCTCGGTCCGTAGCTGTCGCCCAGATCCGAGCCGTCTATATGGGCCTCCCACATAAGACTGTCGCTTTTCATGTTAGTCAATGTTCTCTCAAGGCATTTGCTTACGTACGGATACAAAGTTTCCGCGAAGGCCGTGTCGCCGGAATGCTTTAAATAACTTCCTGCGGTAATTATAAACCAGAAATTGTTCCAGTTGTCTGATGACGCGTATTCGGTTACGTACGCTGAATCTTTCCAGTAGTACGCATGCGGAATTATAAGGTTTTTCGAATGAGTTATAATAAAATTGAGATCGTTCTTTACTCTGTCTATATCGAAATTAACAGCGGCGTAATCGGTAACAAGTACATCATGTGTAAAATAATAATTATACTCTGCCGGACACGGCATGGGAACTATTGATCCGTCAATATAATGTTTATTAACCGCCAGAATCGCTTTTGCCCATTTGAAGGATTTATCTATTGTAGTGTCCCCCGTTGAAAACATTCCTTTCTCAGCGTACTTTAATACATCGTTTTCGTAATCATCAATTTCCTTTTTGTAATGCGCGGTTAAATATTTTACTATTTTTTTTCTTTCATCCTGTTTTGAAGAGCCTATTATCTGCACAACTTCCATCGTCTTTCCGGGAGCTAGATCTTCTTTATAAAGAAAGGATGCGGCAGGTATGCCCGGATTATTAGGCGACATGGTTAATCCCGGAAGTGAAGCGTAGTTCCTTATCCACCAGTCATCCGCGAATGGTTTGGTGCTTAGGTTGCCGTTAGTGGTATAGCTGTCGGGCGTAAGTCCTGCGTTCGCCGCGAATATAGAACAATTATGAACTTCTTCATTATTGAAGTTCGCGTATATTGCCGACTCCGCAGGGTCATACTCGGTCCATGCTTTTTTTACTAGTGCGTAAGTATGTGATGTTCTAAGCGAAAGCTCAAGGTGCGTATAAAATTCAAACGGAAGCTTCTCGCTTCCGTTATTTGTAATCTTGTAAATAATAACCATAGCAGGTTTCGATTCGCAAAACCGGTACGCTATGCTGATGCTTTTCTGTTTGTCTTTTTTGTAAAATGTAACTCCGTAAGGCGTGTAATTGATGGAATAAGGATTCAGCCCTATCCATTGTTTTTTTCCGTAACCAATTCTAAGCCCCGCGTACATTACTCTTGTTGTATCGCGCCTCCAGTAATCCGTGCTTAGATCTATGCTGTTTGCGGCCGGATAGAAAAAGCTTATTCTCTGCGGCATCGGCGAGCTGTGGTGAAATTCCGCTCCTTCATACGGTCCGCCGGTTTCAATTTGAGCGTCTCCGGTAAACCCGACCTTTATATCAGGCTTCATTGAACCGTCGTTTGTTCTTCCGCAAGATATAAGAATCAGCGCTGGAATTAAAATTATGACGGCTCTTTGAATTATTTTAATCATGATAACGCGGTGAATTTTTATTGGTACTAATATAATCAATAAAGAGTATTAAGTTCTCAACATTGCTTCTATGACAAAAAATTATTCAGACACTCTACATCAATTTTCATCTTATCCAATTTACGGCTGCTTCCGTTAACCAGACCGGTAAATATTTTTTCGCCCGGAAGTATAATGAAATTGTTATCTTTGAAGATAATTCCCCGCGATGATAGCTTAACAAAAAATGCTGGATTATCGCTGCTTATTAAGAGCCCCTTCTTCTTTTTCTTAATTGATATTTTCGCTTTCGGCAGATTCATATGTTTCCATTCACGTTCCTTGTAGAAATTTCTGTTCAGAATTTCTCCGTTATTATTATAAATGCTCGCAACTATTATCCCGCCTCCCTCTTTAATCTCCCGAGTAAGTGCGATTGAGAAGACTTTTAACTTTGACTCCGATTTTATATCTAAATTCTCGAATACAACATTCATGCATTTCCCCGAAGGAATTTTTATAAGCTGAATATCTGCTTTTAATTTTACATTATTTATTGAATGGTTTAACACATATACAGCCAGGCTGTTCTCTTCCCTTTCAAAAAGGATTAGGCTTGACGAGAATGAATTTTTCACCGAGTAATATGAAGTCTTAGGAATATTATTAGAATCAATCACTGCCCAGCTGCTAACCGGCCAGCAGTCGTTTAGCTGCCAGATTATTGAGCCGTTGGTTTTCGGAAATCTCATCTGCCAGTGCTCCACGCATTCCCTCAAAGCGAATGCCTGGTTAAGCTGTGTAAGATAAATAAATTCTTTAAGGCCTTCACGTACAGGTAGATGTCCGGATAGAAATTTATACAGCCTTTCCGGTCCTTCTACCTGCTTATTGTGAAATTCGAATATCCTGCTCTGCGGATCCAGTTCTTTCGCAGGAAGAACTGCAGCCATTGTATCGTAATTCGCCGGAGCCTGGAAACCGAACTCGGTTACGAAAAGACTTTCGTCGTTTTTAACGTTCGCGTAGTCTGTAAATCTGCTCCACATATCCCATTGATGTCTGTTCCCGCTTTTTGTCGAGTTCGGATCTTCACCTTCTCCGAACGGAGTAGAAGGCCAGTAAGGCCTTGCCGGATCAAGCTCCTTTAGCAGGCTTGGCATCAGGTCGTGGTATATTTTATAACCGGGCATTTTTGTGTAACTGCTTTTCTGCTCCTGGTACCATATCCATTCGTTCTCATTATTGCCGCACCATATCGCGATTGAAGGATGAGCTTTTAGTCTTTCAACGTTGTACCTGATTTCTTCGGTTACGTTTTCCAGGAACTCATCATACTCTGGATAAGATGCGCAGGCGAACATGAAATCCTGCCATACCAGCAGTCCGAGTTTGTCGCATATATCATAAAATGTATCGCTCTCGTAAGTTCCTCCCCCCCAGACCCTTATTATATTCATATTGGCTTCTTTGGCCAGCTTAAGCAGATTCATGTATTTTTTGTCTTTAACTCTGGGCAGGAATGAATCGGCAGGTATCCAGTTTGTGCCTTTCATGAAAATCTTTTTCCCGTTAACCACCAACCTGAACGTAGGCCCGCTCTCATCCGCAAGCTGAAGCTCAACGGTGCGAATGCCTGCTTTTCTGCTGATCCTGTCGGTTACTTCTCCGTCTTTTATGATTTCTGCGCACAAATCATATAGGTGCGGTTCCCCTGCACCGTTCGGCCACCATAATCCTGGCTCAAATACCTCAAACTCTTTTATTATTTCATCCGATTGTACTTTGTCTTCTATCTTAATACTTTGTGCTTCATCAGACAGACAGATTTTTATTGAATAATCTACGGGCAGCGGTTTATTCAATTTAACCTTGGTTCTTACCAGGGCTTTATTTCCTTTCACAAATACCGTATCCAACGAAAGATTTGTTATTAGTATTTCATCGTTCTGTTGAAGGTAGACATCTCGCCATATTCCGCAGGTTATAAATGCCGGTCCCCAGTCCCACCCAAACGAATACTGGGCTTTTCGCATATACACTCTCTCCGACCGCAATGCTACTGGCAGTACTCCTTTATCATTCTCCAATGCTCTGCCGTAATTAACTGCGGAAGTGAAGATGATCTCAAGCGTGTTCTTTTTTTTGCGTAGGATTTTTGAAATATCAAATGGATATGCACGGAACATATTATTTGTTCTACCGATGAGCTCACTGTTGAGATAAATCTCCGCTGCCGTATCCAGTCCTTCAAAGATCAATAAAGTTTCCTTATGCGGATCAAATTCTTTTGGAAAATTAAACGAAGCTCTGTACTTCCAGTTTGTCTCGCCTATCCACTGCAGCTGCTCTTCGTTGTTAGAATAAAATGGATCCGGTATTATTTTATTATTAAGCAGATCGGTATGCACTGTTCCTGGTACTGAGGCCGTATACCAGTTTTTATGCTTTATCTTCTCCTTAAATCGCCCGGGTACAATTCCTGTCTTATCGGCTATGCTGAACTGCCATCCTTCATGAATTAAATATTTATTTCTCAATATTCTCCTCGAATCTTATTTGTTTCTCAGGCTTAATCTTAAATTAAATTAATCAAATTATCTTCTGTTATAATTTATAAATTTCAATATCTTTGGGAAATTTACATTCCTCCTGCGGCGAATGAAAAATGGGAAAAGGGATTGTTGATTTTCATGCACAATTCCAGCACTTCATTTTTCCATAATTGCCGGCAGCGGATATTTAAATTCTTCTTGCATTGCTTCAGTATATCGATACTATCTTATGAAGCTGCTCTCTAAAAACTAAACAGACTATTTTTCCAAAACCATTTTTTTATAGAAGACCTGACTGCCCGCAGATAATGAATAAAAATATACCCCGCTTGCGAAGTTATCCGCGTTCCAAACCGCGGAATGTTCGCCGGATGTCAGGCTTCCGTCTATCAGCCTGGCTACCTGCTGACCGAGAGCATTATAAATATTCAGAACAACATGCGACGTTTTCTTCAGCGTAAAAGATATCTTTGTACTCGGATTAAAGGGGTTAGGGTAGTTTTGCATAAGCGCGTCGCTGATCGGCTGCATGCTTTTTAAATCCTGTTTTACCGATGTAATCTCTCCGGCTAAATGAGATATCTGATCAGGCGATAAAGCGTAATCGTAGATTCGTATATCGTCGAGAACGCCGTTAAAATTGTAGTTGTTGTCGCCCGGCAGCATTTGTCCGAACAGCAGAGGAATGCTGGTTTGAAGTAATTTTCCGCTCCAGGAGGAAAATGCGTCAAGGTTCCCGTTTAAATAAATTTCATAATCAGATCCGCTGTAAAGTACTGTAACGTTATACAAGCT